>JBDLJY010000369.1:0-6210 GCA_039714115.1 Pseudomonadota bacterium
CCACAAACCGGCTCTGGTCAAATGGCTGGAATCCGTCCATGAGCCGGCTCAAGTCAAAGGGCTGGAGCGAGCCGCAGCACGTCAATACCATACCGGAAAAATATCTCTCGGCGATTTATCGCCTCACTATCAGGTGGATTCGCTACATGTATGGTTTTAGGCGGCACGATATGGCATTGGGTTAGCAACTACCCCTTTCTGTCTCAAAAAAGAAACTTTCATCACCAAAAGGTTCAAGTTCGTCTAACCAAGTTGCCTTTTCATCATATTTAGCAAAAAAAGGTTGCCTTACCCATTGCGGATTCCGCGCTTGTAAAAATTGCATCACAAAAACCTTTTCATCCTTAATTTGACCCACACCTAAAATTTGTACTTTACCGGGCGTACTTGACATACTAGGACCACGTACTGTTCTCGCTAAACCAGTGACATTTTGATAGGCATTTTTGAAAATTTCCCAAGCTCGGACTAAAGGCACACCAAAGTAATGTTGTGCCCCAGTGTCTCGGGTGATAAACATATAATAGGGAATACAACCCAATTCCGTTTGTACCTTCCACATTTCGCTCCATATCTCTGGTTGATCATTAATATGCGCTAATAATGGCGATTGCGTTCTAATTTGTGCGCCCGTTTCTCGAATCAGTTTAATTGCTTCTCGTACCGCGTCAGTTTGTAATTCTCTTGGATGATTAAAATGTGCCATAACTGCTAAGTGCTTGTTCTTTTTAGCAACCTTAGCAAAAAGTGTTAATAAATCTTCAGCATCTAGATCAGTGGTAAAACGATAAGGCCAAAAACTTAATGATTTAGTCCCAATTCTAATAGTTTTTAGATGAGGCAAATTAGCATCTAAAAGCGCATCAATATAGGTAGCCAGTACCCTAGTCTTCATAATCAAAGGATCGCCACCCGTCAATAAAATATCGGAGACTTCAGGGTGTTGAGAAACATATTGGATCAGGGTATCTACTTCGCGTGAAGCGAGTTTAAGATCGCTGATTCCCACAAATTGAGGCCAACGAAAACAAAAAGAACAATAGGCATGACAAGTTTGTCCCTGACTGGGGAAAAATAGAACTGTTTCCCGGTATTTGTGTTGCATACCATTTAGCGGATTCTCCTCTAAATAGGGTATGTTGTATTCTAATTGTCCAGCCGGATGAGGATTTAACTGTAAACGAATTTGATTTGCGACAGTATCAATTTCCGTTTTACTCGCATTTTCTCTGAGAACAGAAGCCATATGCTCATAATGAGCAGGAATCAGTATCTCTTTATTTGGAAAAGTGAGTCTAAAAATCGGATCATTCAACGCATCATCCCAATCAATCAGTTCTTCTACCACATAGTTATTAGTCCGAAAAGGATACACTTGACCGACAACTTGTAGATCAAATTGAACCGCTTGTGGTAATTGTTGAATTTGAGGAATCCTATTCAAATTCTGTAAAGTGTATGCTTGATATTTTTTTTGCATTCATTAAATTTGCAATCTTATCGTAAAAAAAAATCACGGAATCATTCAATTAAGCACGTAGCTTTTTTTTAATAGAGAAAAACAGTGCGCTTGTATCCGGAGCACCGTAGGGAAAATCCTTACCGGTAGCAAAATCAAGCATATTCATGGTGCTGAGATCAAAATGTTGATTGAGTTGCATCATAAAAGGATAACAATCCATAAAATTATGATGAGGTAAGCGAACATAGAGAAAAAATTCTCCCCCCGGTTTTAAGACTCGCGTAGCATCAATCATAATCCGTGAAATCAAATCACCCGATAAAAAAATACCAGATTCATAATTGTCAGTGGCAGCGGATCGATCTAAAGCTTGGGATGGCGGGCAGGCAATAATCGAATCCCAAGAGTCATCTGATTCATTCACCAAAACATCCTGCACTTTGACGCTATCTTGTTCTCTCAATAAAGGATGTTCTTGCAAAGGGATGACGTTGGGATTGATATCACTGAAGAGAATCTGCTGACAATCCATCAAAATAGTCGCTAACCCGATGAGTCCACAGCCACAGCCCAAATCAACTACCTTACGTCCTTTGACTGCTATCGTGCCGTCAAGAATTAACTCAACCACTCTTCTTGGCACCATGGAGCCATAAGGATTAAAGACATTTTGGGGAACGGTACAAGAATAGACTTGATTGCCATTATAAGAAACATCAATCTGACGCGCTGAAGAAGACAGAAATTGGTGCTTTTCCGCATAAGTGATGCCAGTGGGTATTTCAATGGGTTCTGCCAGATCGATTGTCACATTGCTTTTATAAGCATTGAATGGTTTGTTAATCATATCAGTTGTCAGTTATTAGTTGTCAGTTATTTCGCAAGATAAAAAAGCGAATCTTGATATCCTTATAATGTTCATCTATGGAAAAATAAGGCAAGGTTTCCGTCACTTTTTCCAGCCTGACTGCTTCAAGCTCATCAAGCGTTTGGTGTAATCGCGGCGTGATTAAATCTTCTCTATGACTAAAGATGATTATCCCTTCTTCTTTGGTAACACGCGCAAACTCTGCGACGATTTCTTTAATCTGTGCTTCATCAAATCGAGAGAAAACACCCACACAGACAACACAGTCAAAAGCCTTGTCTGGAAACGGAAAGGATTCCAATAAATTATGTTTCACCGTTTTGGCATAAACGCCTTTGGATTCAGCCTCTTTCAAACACAAAGCGGAGATATCCATACCAGTCACATTTGAAAAACCTTGTTTGTTCAATTCTAATCCAAGAAGTCCAGTACCACAACCGGCTTCAAGTATTATGCTATCTGTATTTGGAACATAAGTTTTGATCACTGTGCCAGCATGTATAGGTGCCAAATATCCCTTAGCTTCAAGTTCAGCATCATAAGAATTACTGATGCTATCATATTCCTTTTCCACATCTTTAGGATGTCTAGAAATATTAGTGAGCCACTTTTCAGTGTTAATTTTCATCTATAAAAATCCTATATATTTCTACTTAAAAAATCCGACGTTTTTAAAACATCGGATTTTTCACGATTATTGCCCAACGTGTAGAACAACCCCATCTTCCATGTAACGGCTCCTGCCTACCTGTGTAAGACGTTTTTGCCATTCAAAAACTTCCTTGTAGTTTAGATAATGAGTATCCACTGAAGTCGTCCAGATACTTCCAAAAATATTGGGATCATCAAAACGGAGCAAGCCTGATTGACGGACTTGTTCTGATTGTGGAGTGCCGGGGATCGGAGATAGCGAAAAGGGCGCTGCTTGAAATTTCAATGACGGATTAATGGCAACCAGTTCCTCATACAATTCCCATACCGCTTCTTCAAGACGTGAAAAACTATCGTGGCTATCATCTGCAAACCCCAAGATAAGCCCATAGCGGATATAGGGAATACCAGCACGCACAATCGCTTTCATAATCTCACAATGCTCTACCCACGGCAGTAACTTACTATAGTTTTCTCGTCCCACCACCGGGCGTTCTGCGGCAATATAGGCAAAATAGCAACCGATTTGCCCATCCCAGCCACACAGTGCCGATATCAATTCTTCATCTGGGGTTAAATTTTTACCACTTTTACGGTTGATGCCGCGTCCAACTGTCATTTTCTTGAGTTCTATTCCATTATTCCAAAAGAAAGAGAGAGCTAATGCCTTGAGACTATTCATAATCTCAAGCACCTCTTGCCTCCCCCCTTTTTTGATAATGCGACCTAGAAATTGATCAGAAGACAACATCACCGCTTTCGCCCCGGCGGCTTTTTGAAGTTCAGCCCACTGCAAAATCCTTTCGGGTGACATGGCACGATAGCCAACCCGGTATTTAGGCGTTTGGCAAAAATCACAGGTACGATCACAACCAATGTCAGTAAATATCGAACCGATAGGCCAAGGATTTTCTGGGAGTGGCAAACCCTTATATTCTGTGCCTAAACATTGCTTGACAACCGATAAATCTGGCAATGCCCAATCTTGCGGACTTAAGGGGCGTTGTACCCGTCGTGGCGGTTGACTGCCGTTAGCTAAAATCACCCCGGCTAATTCTTCTCTAATTGTTCTCCCAAGTACATAGTCCATAATAGGACCATTAGCCGCACCGGACTTATCTAAAACCACCGCAGTCGCACCCGCAGCTAAATAGGAGCGAGAGTCTGCAATCGCATCTGAACCGCCTACGACAACCGGTATTCCTTTACTTGCCAAGTGCTTAATCGTTAAACAAGCAATGTCGCGATTTTGGGAAAAGTTGTTCGTCACGCCCCAAGCTTCGTATGCTTGGGGATCAATATCGTCAAGTTTTTTACCCAAGTAGACTTTGGTAAATTCACGCTTTCCCCAACTTAACTTGCCGTATTCTACCTCGTCCTTACCCTTTGTCAGGTTTACTAATTGAGCATCAAAGCCTTCGGTTTGAAGACTTGAGAGCAAAACCTGTTTGCTAATCAGAACACTTTCGTTATAATTATGACCAAGCCAATTTTTACCTTCAGAATCCAGAAGCCCAAATTCGGGTAATTCAACCACGCCAATAGTGGGTTTTTTTGATGTGTTCATTAATTGTTTTTCTAAATTTTGGGGGCATTTAGAAATCCGATGTCTTAAAGACATCGGATTTATTTAGCCTGGAAAATCCAGCTTTCTTACAGGTACAAAGCGCTGCTTTGTACTCCAATAACCCTACAACATAAACTTGACAGAGTACTAGTCAGTGTAATTCATACCATGTCTCATATACGGATTACCAATTTGCATCAATAATAAGTTCAGTCCTTGGTGTTTTCCTTAGTCGTTACACCTTTTTCTTCAATGACGGGTGATGAATTACATTGAGATAAGGGTACTTTGTGACGTACAGCAGTATTTGGAGACTGAGAAAGACAAGGATTCGTTACTTTGCCTCCATAGTTGAAAACATCCTTGGGATCATCGGATTCAATCCACCAACAAGTAAGTGCGCTTAGCCACTCTGTTTGTGACGTATTAGTCATGCCATGCGGTACATAAGGTGGATGCATAATAAACGATCCCGCTTTGACATCGAACTCCTTATCTCCAGCCTGCCATCTTGCTTCCCCACCAAAAATAAAATAGAACTCGCGGGAAGGATGATTGTGAGCCGGATAGGTCTTTCCCGGTTTCAGGTAGTATGACGCACAAAAAATATTTTCAGCGTCAATTCCTGCGGGGGCAAGACCAGGTCCTATCAGGGTGTAGTAATAGTGGTGTGAATCCTTATCAGCTAGACCATTAGGCGCACTTCCACGATACCAGTCAGGATAACTTGCGTTAACCTTTTTTTCCAAATCGTCTTCATGGATAACCCGAGGAGTCTCACCTTGTTGTAGATAGACTTTATCCTCAAAACACCCATGGCTACATTTAACAACATTTTCCTCTAAACACCCAAGTTCAGGGGTGGCACCGCATACAAGCTCTGAATGCCTGGAATCCTCCTCAAAGCCAACGATAATCCCATAACGAATATGAGGAATACTGGTTCGTGCAATTGCTCGCATCATCTCGCAATGCTCTTGCCACGGGAGCAACTTACTATAATTTTCGCGTCCTAACATGGGACGTTCGCCGGGCAGATAGGCAAAATAACAACCTGATTTGCCATCCCAATCAAAAAGTGCCGAGATCAGTTCCTCATCTGGTGTTAAGTCATCACCACTTTTGCGGTTAATACCACGTCCTCGTGTCATCTTTTTTAATTCTAATCCATTGAACCACATCACGCCTAGTTCCATTTCTCTAATGCCTTTCATAATCTCAAGCACATCTTCGCGGCCTTCTTTTTTGAGAACGCGACCAAGAAATTGATCCGAACCATTTAGAACTAAATGGGCACCAGCTTGTTTTTGACTTTCAAACCACTGTAAAGTCCTTTCCGGTGACATTGCGCGAAACCCAACATGATAATTTGGAGTTTGACAAAAATCACATTTTCGGTCACAGCCAATGTCGGTAAATACTGAACCAATCAGGGTATTTTCGTCAGGCAGTTGCAAACCTCGATATTCAGTGCCCAAACATTGTTTGACGACTGATTGTGTTGGCAATGGCCAGTCCTCTATACGAGAAGGCCATCGCACTCTGGGCGGTGGCTGACTGCCATTGGCTAACATAACACCCGACAGTTCATCTCTGGGTATTTTGCCAAGCACGTAGTCCATAACCGACCCATTGGCTGCACCTGATTTATCTAAAACAATC
>JBDLJY010000370.1:0-6194 GCA_039714115.1 Pseudomonadota bacterium
AAAACCGGTTTTTTAGCTGCCTTGGACACCGTGCCGACAGCGATGGCATCGTAAATTTGGTCAATTTCATCAGCAAATGTAAATTTCGATTTGCATAAAGCTGGGATCAATTTACTTAATTCTGTGCTAGAATTTAACTCGTTAGGGGCAGCTTGTTGTTTTTCAAATGCTATAGACATGATCTGTCTCCTTTAGTTGAATTACTAACTTGCTAGTGCCCTCCCTCGAAGAAGGCACTAGCTATTAATAATTTACTACCTCAATCAACTCCTACGACCCTCTGTTCCCATGTTTTCCGCACTCACTTATACACAAGTCTCAATTGTACTTATAATAAATATTAGACTCCAGACAACGCTAATATACTAGCATTGGTCCGTGACGCACAACGGATTGAAGATATTTCTGGTGTGGCTCATTTATTAAAGCATTGATAAATATATACTTAATAAGAACCACGCAAATTTATGAGAAAAGTTATTTATTTACAAGTGCTTAGATGATATTTTAGAAATGACACTGTTAAATATTTAAAGCATTGATAAATATATAAATTAATAATATAAAAAAACGAAACTAAAAAAAGCTATTTATTTACAATGAATTATATGTTAGGTAACAAATGACACGGTGACAACTTTAAAGCATTGATAAATATATACTTAATCATATAACAACAACGAAACGAAAAAAAACTATTTATTTACAATGAATTAGATATTATGTAAAAACATTAAAATGTTAAAAATTTAAAGCATTGATAAATATATACTTAATCATAGAAAAAAATGAATAAAAAAAAAGTCATTTAGTTACAAGTGTTTACAAAGGTGATATTCAAAATTCAGCGGTGAAAATTTTAAAGCATTGATAAATATATACTTGTTATGCTCCAAAAAACGCCCATAAAAAAAGTTCTTTGTTTACAATTGTTTACAAATTTTAGGTTCAAAATTTAGCGGTGAAAATTTTAAAGCATTGATAAATATATACTTTCTCAAATACCAAAAACCGCTGGATTGTTATAATGGCAATACTTTTACAAGGGTAATTCCATGACGGGATTGCGATGGATAAATTTCCTTGACTTAAGAGCATTTTTGAGTATATATATTATATTGAGCCAACGCTATATGCCGTCTCAGATACACAAGTATCTGATACAATTAATAAAAACATCAAGAAAACCACAATGAACCACTGGGCATACGATGAAGTCAAGACCGCAAACTTTGGAGATAAACGTTTGGACAAGCGTCTAGGCATTTTACTAGAGCAATTGGGGGACAAACCCAATGAAAGCATTCCAGTGGCTTGTGGTGGTTGGGCTGAAACCATAGCCGCTTACCGTTTTTTTGATAACGATAAGGTCACATTTGAGCAAGTTATTTCTAGTCATGTTGAAGCTAGTATTTCTAGGATTTCTTGTTATCCTGTGGTTTTATTGCCTCAAGATACCACAGATTTAATACATACTATCAATAAGGAGTCAAAAGGTTTAGGCACCCTGAAGACAACTGAAAAACAAGAAATCTTTTTGCATCCAACCATAGCTATTACACCACATCGTGTTTGTCTAGGTGTTGTAGGTGCTGAAATTTGGGAACGAACCGAAACCAGTCCACGTTCGGAACGTAGAAACAAGCCAATTAACGAAAAAGAAAGCTCAATTTGGCTTGATGGCTATCACACAGCATGTGAAATAAGCAGTCAAGTGCCAGAAACACTGATCGTGAATATTGCTGATCGTGAAGGAGATATTTATGAATGGTTTTTAGAAACCGAAGAATATTCTCAGGATACTCGTGCTGAATGGATAATTAGAGCCGCACAAAATCGTCTGTTAGATAAAGAAGATGAAAGCACCAGAAAAGGGATAAACTTGAAAAACAACCCATTTTAGGAACGGTTAATTTTAGTTTACCAGCTTCCGGAAATCGTCCAAATCGTGAAGTCCAACAAACGATTAGAGCAGCGAGTGTGACTCTCAAAGCACCCTTACGTCCAGGTTATAAATTGAAAAATATTGAAATAAATGCTGTACTTGCCATTGAATTAAATCCTCCTCTAGGTATTCAACCTCTTGAATGGTTACTTTTAACTTCTCTTCCTGTTGAAAGTTTTGAACAAGCTTCTACCATTTTTGAATGGTATGTTTGTCGTTGGGAAATTGAAATATTTTTTAAAGTGCTCAAAAGTGGTTGCAAAGTAGAGAAATTACGAATAGAAACAATTGATAGAATTGAACCTTGTTTAGCTATTTATCTAATTATTGCTTGGCGCACTTTATTTGTAACTAAGTTTGGACGAATTTATCCTGATTTTGACTGTGAATTCATTTTTACAAAAGAAGAATGGCAAGCTATTCATTTGGTAGTGAACCAAACATCATTACCTTCTTCACCCCCAACGCTTGATGAAATGCTTTCAATGATTGCCCGTTTAGGTGGTCATCTAGGTCGAAAACACGATGGATGGACCACCAGGGCCTCAATCCATTTGGATTGGATTACAACGAATGCGAGATTTTGTACTGGCTTTTAAGGCGATAAAAAATGTGCAAAACGAACATCCTTACAGTTTACCAATTTGCATCTGACCACTTTTATTAGTGGAATATCTAAATCAATTAAATCAAATATTTAAATATTTGTGTATAAGTGAGTGTGTTTTCCGAGGGAGTTCCAAGCTTCACTTGCTCGTACCATTAGACTAAAAAGTCCTTTGGGTGTGTTCACCTAGTTGTTATAAAGTCAATATCTTTCTGCGTTTTTTCTGAAAAAATTTTTTTTCAAATTCTTTTAAATGTATTATACCGACTTATTTTTATAAAAGTCAATATCTTTCTGCGTTTTTTTTGAAAAAATTTTTTCAACGATTTATTTTTATAAAGTCAATATCGTTCTGCGTTTTATTTACTTAATAAAATCAAATGTTTACAATTATTTTTTGAAGTTTTCTAAATCATTCAAAAAAATAAGTAAACTTGTTCTTTTTTCAGGCCGCTTGACACCTATACTACCTCGTTGTGCCAAATCATAAATATATGAACTGGAATATCCACTCTTTTGAGCAGCTACACGAACAGGAACATACATATTATCCCCCCCACGATCATTGTGGCTTTTCTTTGTTTTTCCGTTCTCGTTTCAATATGACGCGCTAGGCTTTCGGCATCGATCCAGGAATCTGCTTTTTTACCCCGTTTAAGGGATCGGAAACCAGCCACAATCCCATTTTCTAATAACTTATACAATCGCGCTCGCGACAACCCAAATTTTTCAGAAGCTTCACGAATAGTCAACCGGGTCATAATATTTATCCCAATAAAAAAGCGAGCCAATTCTACACATTTCCATTGAAAATGTAAACCTCTTTTTCACCTAAAAAAACACTTACATTTAATATGGAAATAGTCACGCCCCTTCCAACAGAGATCGCCCTAATATAAAAAGCACACTCAAATTTGTCCTAGACCCGGAGAGTTTTTATGTTGCTGAGTGGTGTGATGTAATTTTGAGATTAGCACTTCAAGGCGTGACGCGCCTTATATTTCCTTGGCTGAGGATGAGGCAGAGCGACGAGCGGCGATTGAGGCTTTGACAGGAGAGGCGTATCGCTCCTTATAAAGAACTGGACGTAACGCCAAGCACGGCGTAATTGACGGTCATTTTCAGAGCGTTGTAAATTTTCGGCTTATCTAGCTTTTGGCTCCCTCTTTTTGAAATTTCAATTATTTGTTCTTGGCGATGTAATTTAATAATGACAGATTTTAATGGATTGAATTTGCAGTCATAAATATTTATTCCTAAATGGATACTCACTACTGAGCCATAAATGCGTTTATAAGCTCTATAATATCCGTCTTTGCCTCTGACTACGTTTCATTTTTCGATTTTCTTTAAAGTCATTTTAATACCAACAACATAAGTCCAAAGCCTTAGTTTTGTCAGCGTCACTCAGACTATCAAGGCTTGTTGCCAGTTGGGATTCCAACAGATACTTATGCGCCATGTATCGTCTGTCGTATAAACGCCCTTCTTCATCAATTCCTCATAACTACTTCTAGTTATCGAAGGAGCCGCGATTATCGCCTTATTGTAACTGTCATGCTTAACCTTGTTGGCCTCTTTTTTAGACTTGCACTCGATTTTGGATTGTTGTTCATCCAGTTTGTCAAAAATGATTTTTGCGTCACATTGCATATCCACCAGCATTGCATAAAGCCGACCCAAGGCGTCGTTTTTAGCGGCATTCTTTGCAGCTTCACATTCGGCCTCTAATACGCACCGAATGTTAATTAAGTGCTTGCTACATAGGCCCTATTTTTAGTGCCTTCCTAAATTTTACCCCATCACACTCAAAACGAAGTAGGGGGTTAAACTCAGCAATGTAGGTCAGTCTCACGGTTCAGGTTCCGACTTTTGATTTCACCCTACAAAACTGGTCTTCAAAACCGGACTTGAGATTTTCGGGGCAATCCCGTCAGGGGATTGCCCCTACGAATCCGGCTTCTCCAGAGCCTGCTACATTCCTTGGCAGACTGTTAAACTCAGTCATATAGGTCATGCCTTAATAGTTCGTGTTCTATCCTCGAATTTCACCCTATACAACTGGTCTTCAAAACCGTGCTTGAGGACCTCACACGGCTCCTCGGGTTCATGCCTTCTAGCATGAGCGTCTTTTCCAATCAGTCAGACGCTACAACTTGTGTCTTGCACGAAGTCATGGGCTCGCTCGAACATTATTACCCATGTCTTAGCTACTATAGCCCGCATAAATACCACACTCTCTCGTCTTTGTGCGTGCCACCACTACCGAACTGATTCTTACCGTAGTGTCCCAGGCTTTTAATTTCTTCTGCGTGACGCTTATCGTGACAGTGACGGTGCATGAGTACCAAGTTAGCGTACTCATCCTTGCCCCCTTTGCACCGGTGTACTACGTGGTGCGCTTCGAGCAAATCCTCATTAGTTAGTCTGCTCTTGCATTCAGGGCAGATACCGTCCTGTTTCTTTAGCATCTTAGCCTTTGATGGTGTTATGTTGCCATACCCCTTAGACAATCTATCTGCCCAATAGGCGGTGTCACCATCATAATATGACCTATCAAAACCAACTTTAGCGTAACTACCGGTACGCTCTTTATGCTTGGAGTAAGCCTTTATTGCTTTCACAATCATGCCATCTTTTGTAGCCATAAATACCCAGTTCCTCCCGTTGGAGTGACCAAAATATTTCTCAACTACCCATTTCTTACCTTTTAGCGGATGCCTACGTCGCGCCCACTGATATAGCCTTTTCCATAACAGATGGTCTAGTTTGCCAAATGCCTCACTAGAATGCACTGTTTTGTAGTAATTTGCCCAACCAGTTATTTTTGGCTGGATAATATTTATTAAGGCTTCTGGCGTGGCACTCTTCAATTTCCAGATTGTGTCACTGATTTCTCTCCAGTGCATCTTTATCTTTTCTTTAGTTGGTTCTACTCGTAATACATGCGTTGTCTTGGCTCGTTTTTGTTCCGTTTTAGTGCCATTCATTAACTTTAGCTTATAAGTACCTTTAACCTGATTCTCATAGTGCCTTATGTGATGGCCTAAAAAGTCGAAACCTTCAGACGAATGTACTATCTTCGTTTTCTCCTAAGATAGTGTTAGCCCGCGAACTTGTAGCCATTGCTCTATATATCTTTTGGATTCCTCTATAACCTCTTTATCCTCATGGATTACAACAAAGTCATCAGCGTATCTAACTAGGTCTATTTTCAGAGATTTTCTAGCCTTGTATTTCTTGCCAGTATCTTTGTTAATTGATATACCGACAGTGTTTGTGCCAATTTTATGCTTCCGGGTCCAACCTCCGCGTAAGTGTTCAATCAGGTCAGTTTCCATTTGGTCAAGAGCTATGTTAGCCAATAGCGGTGAGATGGTGCCACCTTGCGGCGTACCCATTTCTGTCTGGTGTGTCTCTTTTTCAAACACATACCCAGCCTTCAGCCACCGCTTGACAATTGGCCTCCAGTGTGAATCAATTTGCTTAGCAAGATAATTATGGTCAATGTTGTCAAAGAAGCCTTTAATGTCAGCGTCCAAAATCCCATGAAGAGATTAAGATTTACCGACCTTACGGATATTCCAATGCCTGCTACGCTTGCCCTTTTGAGGCTTTATGACCTTGCACTGAACACTCACT
>JBDLJY010000371.1:0-6166 GCA_039714115.1 Pseudomonadota bacterium
TTAGTGATAACAGAACCGATCACTTGCTCCCTTAATGCCTCTTTCATTAATGTATCATCTGCCGAAAAATAACCGGAAACAATGACAATATAAGTCGTAGAGTTAACGGCTTTAATGCGTTTGGCTGAGTCCCTTGTAGGGATAGATTTTTAAAGCCTCTAAGGGCGGAACAAGGAATAACAATAGCACAACCCCCAAGGCGCCAAGCCCGGCGAAAAAAATGGGATAACGAGCAACAGATACATCAGAGATAAATAGAGCGGCTGGTGCCAATCCCAGAGCAATTCCAAGGGATTGAAGGGGATATGTTGAGCGAGGAGAAAGCAAATAAGGGCGGAGAGCCCAAACAAAACGGCGTTAAGGGCAAAGGGCATTGTAAAATGTTTCGTCAATGCCACAAAGGTGCCGCTGGCTCCGTAGCCCAATAAGGCGAGACTAATAATCATATAGGCGAAATGATGCCATTGTATGATGGAAAATAGCCGCAGCAATAAAACTTCATAGCCGATGGCTGCGGCTGAAAGTAGTGCGATGGCGATGAGAGGTGGTTTCATATTAAGGAGAATGCCATGCAGAGGTGTAGGCGGTACAACTAATTGAGAAATAAACGAATTAAAAACAGTTAAACAACGGCAATTTACCTATAATTCAATTTGACAGACTTATAATAAGTGTTAAAAGATTTTCAGGTTACCTGTGCATTAACGTTCAGATTGTAGCGATTGAGTACCAGTAACAAGCTAGCTTACCTAACTAAATATACGGTTAATTTACCCATTCCCATTTTTTGCGCTTGGCTTGGGCGTACCAGTACAGCGCATCTGCATATATACCGCTGGCTGCATATCGTTTTTTCCATAAGCCTCTGAGAGTTTGCTCTGGCGTGTTGGGACAGATTTCGGTTGCAAGTTGCTTGAAAGTGATACCGTTTTTATCAGCAAACTCTCTTAGCCATTCTTTATCAATAGTTAAGTTGTTTTTACTCATAAATAAATTTTCCTAATTTTAAAAATCTAAAACTCTTAGTTCGACGTTTTTTTGACTTGACATTGTTGTTGGAGTCCAAAGCGAAAGCGTAGGGCTGGTCCTACGCTTTGGACTCCAAGTGCCTTTGATGTCAAGATCGATCAAAAAACGTCGAACTAAGAGTAAAAAGGTGTTGATTTTTTCAAACCATACCCTATAATGATTTGTTTTTGGGTGAATCACCCAATATTCATTTTTAAAGGTAGAGGTATGGGTACCCGGTCGATTGCCAGTCTATTCGAGTACCCACACGCCAAATATTCCTAGTGATAAAGGAAAAATTAGCATGAGTAATATACTCCAAAGTTCAGCCAATGTCACCCATGAATTTAATGGGATCAAAATCAGCCAACGCATAGCCGATGGGTATCTTGACGCAACTGCTATGTGTAAGGCCACAGGCAAATTATTCGCCGATTACCATCGCCTCAAAACGACTCAAGAATTTCTTGAGGCTCTTAGCCTAAATATGGGAATCCCCATAAATTCGTTAATTCAATCACTTAGAGACCCGCATCGCGGTTTGTATGGCACTTGGGTACATCCAAAATTGCCATCCATCTTGCTCAGTGGTGCAGCCCATCTTTCGCCGTATTGGTGAGCGATTGGGTATTTGAACTGCTGACGACTGGGCGCATTGAGCTGCAACAACAGCCACCTCAACTGTCATCCTTTTTTCCAACAGATGATCCCAAACTGGCTAACGAGTTACTGGTAGCTAGCGCGGTCGCGGACATGCTCCGTATGGATGACAGCAGCCGCCTAAAAATGGCGTACAAACTTTGCGATGAGTACCGACTAACAACAACTCATCTGCCCGACTATGCAGAGGACAAACCAACCCAAGCGTTGTCTGTGCTTTTAAAGGAGCATGGCATAGACCTAAGTGCTCGCAAAGCCAACGATATCTTAATAGAGTTGGGCATCTTAGAAATCAAAACTCGCACCTCGACCAAAACCCCGGGCAAAATCAAACAATTTAAATCGGTCACCGAGCTGGGACGGCGCTATGGCAAGAATTTGGTTTCACCACATAACCCACAGGAAACACAGCCGCATTTTTACTGCGATGTGTTTCCTGAGTTGCTGGACAAGATCAATGGCTACTTGCGCGGCGACATTGTGAAGGGAGCGGCTGTCAGCTCGTAACATTTTGGAGTCCAAGATGGGCGTGTCCAAGATAAATCTTGGACTCCAAAAACACTGCTCTTGAGATTTTCCAATTGTTTCACCTCTTCAAAGTTGAGATAAACTTTAACCTGATTTTTCGCTTTCTTGCGAGTTTGTTCCAAGCTTTTGATCCAACGCCGTCACAGCGGTAGCGAATAATTTAAGGCTATCTCGGGGTGGCAACTTGAGCCAGCGAGTGATGGCAAGTAAACCGCCGGGTTTGAGGTGAGCTAAAAATTGTTCTAAGGCTTCAACAGTGTATAAATAATTTTCACTCAGCGCGTACAGCCCTGCACTGGAGGCTCCAAAGGAGTCTAATAATGCGACTTGGATTAAATCATAATCTGCTTGACTGCCCGCGACAAAACCACGCGTGATACAATTTTGCGTGGGATCAAAGAACTTCCTGAAGAAGAAACACTGGCCCCAAACTGTGATAGAAAAGCAGGTGGTGGTAGAAAGCCCGTGCTTGAAAAATATCTTGATATTGATGAAGTCTTTCTACTTCTGTTAAAAGAGCATACAGCTGGCTCACCAATGGATGAAAAGGTCAAATGGACAAATTTAACTCCTGCATAAATTGCCGGCTTGTTATCTGGAGCAGGCTTTTTAGTAAGTCGTAATATTGTCATAAAATTCTTGAAAAAGCACGGTTATGTTAAACGTAAAGCATTGAAAAACAAGTCGACAGGAGAACCTAAAAATCGTAATGCCCAGTTTGAGCGTATTTCAGAATTAAAAGCATTATATAAAACTGACGGTAATCCTGTAATTAGTGTAGATACTAAGAAAAAAGAAAAGATAGGTAATATATTCCGCGAGGGTAAAATTTATACGACTGAAACGGTTGAAGTTTTTGACCATGACTTTCCGTCATTAGCAGAAGGAGTAGCGATTCCTCATGCTGTTTATGAGATCGAACGCAATGAAGCGTATATTAGCATTGGTACAAGCCGCGATACCAGTGAATTTGCTTGTGATTCGCTTCGTCACTGGTGGAACAATTATGGCAAGTTACATTATCCTAATGCCAGTTCTATTTTAATGTTGATGGATGGTGGTGGTAGTAATTCCTCCAGACATTATATTTTTAAACAGGATTTACAGGCTTTAGCAGATGAAATTGGTGTTGAGATACGAATAGCACATTATCCACCATACACTTCTAAATGGAATCCTATTGAACATCGGCTATTTCCTCATGTGACACGATCATTACAAGGTGTTATTTTAACAAGTCACATACTTACAAAAGAGTTGATAGAGAAGACAAAGACAAAATCAGGCTTGAAGGTTTTCGCTTGTATTTTCAATAGGGTTTATGAAACGGGCAGAAAAGTTGCCACCGGATTTAAAGAATCAATGCGAATTGTGTTTGATGAACATCTTGGACAATGGAATTATACCGCTATCCCAGTTTAGTGGCTACATGTTAAGAAGTTGTCTAAGTTATTTTATGCACATTCCTTAGCGAAAAAATATCTAACTGGGCATGGAAGTGTTGTTTCTTTTGAGATTGATGCTTCAAAAGAGGAGACTTCTAAATTTGTTGATACACTTCAAGTTCCATATATGGGTACCAGTTTTGGATTACAATATTCGATTGTAGAACAATGCAGTATCTTTACTTACTATAAGCAGAGCGATGCCGAAAGACAAGACTTAGGGATAACAGACAATTTAATAAGACTCAGCTTAGGATATGAAGATTTGAGTCTAATCATTGATGATATGGAAAATGCTTTTTCATCTCTCTCTTAGTCTATTTCCCATTCTAAACTTGTCAGGTTTTAAAAACTTGACAGGTTTTCCTTTTTCTCATGTTCACATTTTCTTAAAGGGAGCATGGCATCTCCTATACCACTCCAAAAGGCGGTTTGATTGATAAGAATTGTAGAAAAAATGCCGAAATGTAATAGGAAAATACCTATCATATTGATAGGTAGGGGTGCAATACTGATAATAATACTTTTTCGCAACTGCTTATCAAAACCGGTTGCAATGTCAAATAGTTCACAGAGATGAGACAAACTGCCATCCATTAACACTATCTGAGCTAAATCCGTAGCAATTGATGTAGCCCCGCTTAAAGAAATTGAGACATTAGCCTTCTTTATGGCGATAGCATCATTGATGCCATCTCCAATAAAACAAACCGATTTGCCCTCTTTCTGTAGTTTCTCGACAATATTAGCTTTCTGTTCCGGCAGAACCTCATGGAAATAGCCATCCATGCCCAGTTTTTCGGCTAATTTTTGGGTCGGGTGCTTATGATCTCCTGACACGATGGCAAGATACTTGATACCACGTTGGCGTAAACCACTGATAATCTCTTTGACTTCTTGGCGTATAACTGGTTGTATTTCAATAGCCCCTTTGATTTGATGATTAATGGCAACCATCACCAAAGTATGACCTTGCTTATGGCTATGGTCCATCTCTTTTTCTATGATTTCTGGAATGGTAATACCTTCTCGGGTCATAAAGCGACTACTACCTACTTTGATGACCTGATTTTTGATACTCACCGTGATACCATAGCCCATTTGGTAACTTGATTCATCTATATCAGGTATAATCAGATTTGAGTCTTCGGCTTTTTGCTGAATAGCTTTGGCAATAGGATGCGCCAATTTACGTTCCGCTGCCGCTGCATACATTAATATTTCTTCTTCTTCGTAGTCGTCACAAATAATGATTTTTCCAACTTCGGGTTGTTCTTGTGTCAAAGTACCAGTTTTATCAAAGAGAACAGTGTCTATCTGAGTCAATAATTCAAGGGAGCGCCCATCTTTGATAAGAATACCCCGGTGGGAAGCCAAATTCAGATGGTTGAGTGTTCCAAGTGATCCTATGAGTCTAAGCCGGTACCCAAAATTCGTATTGAGTACAGCAGCAGCACCCATAGGCCCCACTGTGAGTAAGGCCAGACTCAGCATGCCTAATTGAGGAAAGACCGCTTGATTGGCCCATTTTTCTCCCTTCAATTGCATAGTCGTTTTAAAATCCGTTGTGCGATTCAAAATGTGACCAATTTTAGAAATTGTCGTATCGATTCCTGCTTTGTCAACTTTAACATAGATTCGACCCGCCATGACTATTGTAGCAGCCAATACGGGGTCACCTACGCCTTTTTCCGCCGGTTGTGATTCTCCGGTTAATGCGTGTTGGTCAATGGTTGCCATGCCATCTGTGATAATGCCATCAACTGGAACCACTTCGCCGGTATTGACCACCACGATATCATTGACCTGCACCGTCTCCAATGGTACTTCAATTTCAACATTGTTTTCTAAAATCCATAGGGTGCGAGGTTGCTGATCAAAGACATTCAGGAGCATGTCTTTAGATTTGTCTTGGGTTTTTGCTTTAATTTTGGTACTGAGATAATAAGTCATCTGTGTGAAAGCACCGGCAAAATACTGATTGGTGGCGAGAGAAGCGATGATAAGCATCGTTTCAAACACCTCCATATTGATTTTTCGTTTCTGAAAAAGTAGTTTTTCAGATTTTTTCATAGGTGGCACAGAATTGTATATATAAAGGCCAAGATTTAAAAGTGCCAGCAGTGGGTAAAAAAGTCTTAAGGCGGATAAACCCACTAAAACAACGCTAGTTTTTAAGCGATGTTCAAGTTGCTGATCGGCTTTGTCATTAACAACAAGTGTTTTATCAGTTTCTTTATTGTCTTTTTCTAATGAAGAAGACTGAGGCTTTTTGTTTGGCTGATTAATTCTTTCTTTTTTTGAGGGCTTTTCGCGCAATTTTTCAAACAGCCTGAGCCCACTATATGTAGCAAGTAAAATTCCAGCTTCTAATAACATAAAAGTTCTCCGCATTTTAAACTAAACCAATAACTACATAGATTACGCTATTTAAAAAAGGATAAATCAAAACCCGGCTCTGGTTCAATGCCAGTATGATAAACCCCTAAAATTCAGACCTGCCAGGTATCCAAAACCTGGCAGGT
>JBDLJY010000372.1:0-6121 GCA_039714115.1 Pseudomonadota bacterium
GAGTTGGTCATGCTTCTCCTGTGTGTGTTTTTGCGGATGTTGATGTGTTTGGAGGTGTTTAATGCAAGACTATTTTTATGCTCTGGCTGATTTTATCGACAAGCAGTTACAAAGCAATGAAGTTTATAGCGGCGATACTCGCACTGATTATGAGCGGGTGACTGTCTTGCTCTCGGTATTACGGGATAATTTGTTACACGTTCCTGATGATCCTTATTTGTTATATGCGACAGAGATCAAATCTGGTGAATCTATTGGCTCTCATCTACGTCGCTTGATTTGGCGGCTGGCGATTTTCCGCAAGCGGATGTCTTGAATCAATGCCAGTATGATAACCCCCCCCAAAAGAAGACCTGCCAGGTTTCCAAAACATGGCAGGTCGTTGTAAGTTAAGGTAAAAATTAACCTGACAGGTTTTTTACACCTGTCAGGTTTGTCTTAACTTAATGGCATTGATGTCTTGAATAGGTTGGATAAGGGTATTTATATTAATAATTAGTGAGCCCTCTATCATCAGTCCTGTTCATCAACCTTCAAACTCTCCAGAAGATAATCAAGTTGTTTGGAAGAAAGTTCTTCAACTCCTTTACAACCTTCTTGTCTCACATAATCTAAAACAAAACGATGAACTTTCTCTGACATCGAAATCTCCCTATTCAATATCTCAAGTTCTGACTCTCTCAACTCAGCATCTTTAAAAGATTGGGTAATTTCTTCCGAAATATCAGGCAAAACGTTACAAATATCATCAAAGTGTTCAATGGGAATATCCTCCCAACTTTGAATTTTAAACTGATAAGTAGTTGAAAGATATTCAAAAAGTGCGTCTGTTCCAAGCCAGCTTTCATTCCAAAGTCGTTGGATTTCTTCCTTTTGACTTTGGCTTATAGTCTTATCACTGTTAGCTTTGGCCTTTGCCACTTCCCAAGCCCTTACCAACTTTTGGCGACAAAGTTCTCTCAACTCTCTGAGCTGATTTCTAACGACTGGCTCAAAAATAGATTTAGCTTTAAAAAAAGCTGGGATAATTTTGTCCCTGTTTGCCCCGGGAGCTAACGAAGTTTGGCCTTGACTTGAAATTGCAGAAGTCATAATATATACCTCGCTTTAGGCATTGATGAGCACTCAATGCCTAGAGTGATTATTGATTGTTGATTGAATAGGAAGCTATTAGCGTACTCAATGAGTGCGCTAATAATTTACAATTCAACCAACTCCTACGGCCCTCTGTTCTCATGTTTTCCGGGGGAGTCCGAGCTTCATTCGCTCGTACCATTGGGACTACTAAGCCCCTTTGGGTATGTTCACCTGATTGTTAAAGAACTTATAATGAGTCAAGTACTGTCTATGATTTTATATTTTTTTTTTTACAAATCATTTAAGACATATTATCTCAAACTTTCTGCATTAAGTCAAGTACTATCTATGATTTTTCTATTTTTTTACAAATCATTTAAGACATATTATCTCAAACTTTCTGCATTAAGTCAAGTACCATCTATGATTTTTTTCTATTTTTTTTGGTTTTGAAATTTTCCAAGTCTTTTAAAAAAATAAGCAAACCGTTTCTTTTCTTTGGTCGCTTTACACTTATACTCCCTTTCCGAGCGAGATAATAAATATGAGCCTGCGAATATCCAGTCTTTTGAACAGCCTCACGAACAGGAACATAAATATCATCCCCAACTATCATTGGAGCAGTTTTCTGCCGTTTTTCCCTTGTTTCAATATGCTTTTCAAGACTGCCAGCATCAATCCAAGAACGGGTTGCATTTCGCCCTCTTTCCATAGATCGAAAGCCTGCAATAAGATTGCGAGCCAAAAGATCATACAATCGCGCCCGAGACAATCCAAATTTCTCAGATGCTTCACGAATAGTCAACCGCATTATAATATTTCTCCTAATAAAAAATTAATAAAATTATACACATTTCCATTTTAAAAAAAAATTTCTCAAAAAGCTGAGTTGTAGTATATCAACTCATCTTTATAATGTAAAGTACTTGTGTGTACTTTTTTTTAAAAAATTTTTTCAAAAAACTGAGTTGTAGTATATCAACTCATCTTTATGATGTAAAGTATTTATGTGTACTTTTTTTTAAATTTTTTTAAATCATTTAAATAGATAAGCAAACCTGTTTTTTTTGCAGGTCGCTTTGAGCTTATACTGCCTTGCCGTACCAAACGATAAATATATCCACGAGAAAATCCAGTTTTTTCAGCAGCTACACGAACAGAAACATACGCACCATCTCCCACTATCACTGGAGCACCCATTCTTTGTTTTTCCGCTCTTATTTCAATATGCTTTTCAAGGCTATCAGCATCAATCCATGAAGGAGCAACATTACGCCCCCTTTGAAAAGACCGAAAACCACTGATACAATTTCGATCCAACAAGTCATATAACCGTGTCCGTGACAACCCAAATTTTTTAGATGCCTCGCTTATACTCAATCTTGTCATAATTTTTCTCCCTAAAAAAAAGTATGAAAATGGTATACACCTCATCCTACAACGTCAACCTTTTTTTTTACATAATACACTTACTTTTTATAATGATTTAATCTTCAAAAATCACCCTTAAAAAGTACTCGAATTTGTCCCAGAAAATTTATCTAAGACAAACCTGACAGGTGTCAAAAACCTGTCAGGTGAATTTTTCGACGCCCTTGAGTTTACAACGTCATGGGTTTTGGATACATGTCAGCCTGATTATGGATCTTAACTTAATGGCATTGGGGTGATAGTGACGGTGATGGTGGTAATAACTTTTTTTAGGGACTTTTGCTTGACGCTGTACACCTTCATACGTTCCCGTTTTTCTTGGGTTTTATTTTCAACTTTATCCTTGCCATTGCCCGTATTTACTGCGTTCCCATCATTGCCACTCTTATTAAATTAAAGATAGTGGGGTGATGGTGATGCAATGCCAGTATGATAAACCCCTTAAAATCAGACCTGCTGGGAGACCCATACCCAGCAGGTCGTTGTAAGTTAAGGTAAAAATTAACCTGACAGGTTTTTGACACCTGTCAGGTTTGTCTTAACTTAATGGCATTGGATGGTGATGGGGGTGATGGTGATGAAGCTTTGCAATTGTTGGCGGCGCCTAATTGTCCTACTGATTGTATGGATTTAATGCTGGCCCCTGATCAGATGTTGCTACAAATCCATGAGTCTATTGGGCATCCCTTGGAGTTAGATCGGATTTTGGGGGATGAGCGCAATTATGCCGGCACCAGTTTTGTCACCTTAGACATGTTTGGCACTTATCAATATGGCTCTGGGCTGCTAAATGTCACCTTTGATTCGTCCTGCAATAGATCGCATGGCAAATCTCAACGTTGAGCCGGGGGAAAGCGATTTTGATGATATGATTAGTACGATTGAGCGGGGCATTTTTATGCAAACTAATCTATCTTGGTCAATTGACGATTCGCGTAATAAATTTCAATTTGGTTGCGAATGGGGCCAATTGATTGAAAATGGTGAATTAACGCAAGTGGTTAAAAATCCTAACTATCGCGGCATTTCGGCTACCTTTTGGCGCAATCTGAAAAGGGTGGGAAATGCTGACACTTTTGAGGTGTTGGGTGTGTCCAATTGTGGTAAAGGAGAACCTAATCAGGTTATTCGAGTTGGTCATGCTTCTCCTGTGTGTGTTTTTGCGGATGTTGATGTGTTTGGAGGTGTTTAATGCAAGACTATTTTTATGCTCTGGCTGATTTTATCGATAGGCAGTTACAAAGCAATGAAGTTTATTTGTGCCAGTTTATGGCAGAACAATCTGATTTTGTTCGCTTTAATAAGGGCAAAATCCGACAACCGGGTAACGTTAAACAGCGCTATATTGAAATTGATCTGATAAAAGGCAAGCGTCACTCCACCGGACAGTTGACTCTTAGCGGCGATACTCGCACTGATTATGAGCGGGTGACTGTCTTGCTCTCGGTATTACGGGATAATTTGTTACACGTTCCTGATGATCCTTATTTGTTATATGCGACAGAGATCAAATCTGGTGAATCTATTGGCTCTCATCAGTTGCCGGGCAGTCAAATGGCTTTGTCAGAGATTTTGTCGGCTATCCAAGGCCATGATTTTGTGGGCCTTTATGCCGCAGGGGGCATTTTGACTGGTTTTGCTAATTCATTAGGGCAGCGCAATTGGCATAGCCGTTATAGCTTTAATCTGGATTGGAGTTTTTATCACGATAAAGATAAGGCAGTCAAATCGGCTTATGCTGGTTTTAATTGGGATTCGTCCATTTTTCAGGATAAAATAGCTATGTCCCTTGCCCAGTTAGAAATTCTTAAACGTCAGCCTCGTACCATCGAAGCGGGACAATATCGCGTTTATCTGGCACCGGCTGCTTTGTCTGAAATTTTACAATTACTCTGCTGGGGTGGTTTTGGAGTCAAAGCGCAACGCACTAAAGAAAGCCCTTTGTTGCGAATGCTTGAAGAGCCAGCGCAACATTTACATCCTAGCGTTAGCCTGTCTGAAAACATTGCGGATGGTATAGCTCCTACTTTTCAATCAGAGGGTTTTATTAAACCGGCGCAAGTGCCTTTGATAGTGCAAGGCGATTATCAATCCGCCCTCGTTTCGCCGCGCTCTGCTAAGGAATATGGTGTGGAGACAAATGGCGCGAATGGTGAGGAAGTCCCTACGTCGCTTGATTTGGCGGCTGGCGATTTTCCGCAAGCGGATGTCTTGAAAAAGTTGGACAAGGGTATTTATATCAATAATTTGTGGTATTTAAATTACTCTGATCGCGCTGCTTGTCGAATGACGGGTATGACGCGCTTTGCGACTTTTTGGGTAGAAAATGGGGAGATTGTGGCACCGCTATCTGTGATGCGTTTTGATGAGACGCTTTATCATATTTTGGGGGATAAATTGATAGCGTTGACGGCGGAGCGGGAATTTCTTCTTGATACGGGTACTTATGGGGCGCGTTCTACGGGGAGTGCGCGGTTGCCGGGGGCGTTGGTGGAGGAGTTTAGTTTGACGCTTTGAGCTTTTGGTAAGGCGACGAACCTTTAACTTGGCGATAATACTAAGTTCGTAGTAGGCGATTTATCGCCTATGGGCTTTTTTTTTAACTCAAAAAGAATTTTGCATTAGTATCAAATACTATGATATAGTCTGTCCCCGCTGAAGCAATGCCATGTAGGGTGGCGGATCGTAAACGTTACGGACGGGTTGCAAACCCCGTCCGGCAACAATAGGCGATAAATCGCCTACTACGAACGCATTTTCCTTAACTTTGGCTATCGACTAATTATGAGCAATACCAAAGTACTTTATCAAAACAGTGAAACTTATTTAAAAGGATTACTCAAAAACCAATTGCCAACTGGTAACAAATTTTTTCTGTTTGGTTCTAGGGCAAATGGTTCAGCAGGTTTTGCGTCAGATATTGATATTGGTATTTGGCCTCAAGAACCATTGAATGATACAATCCTTTTGAAACTACAGGAAATCATAGAAGACTCTTTTGTCCCTTATCAGGTTGACTTGGTTGATTTTTCAAAGGTTTCCGAACAGTTCAAATTGCAAGCCCTTAAGAAAATTATCCCATGGAACTGAAACTAAAAGTTTTTAAACAAGCGTTGGAAAGTTTTGACTACCTAGCAAATGTTGATTATAAGACATTGCAAGGGGTGTTAGATTTGCGTCTGATTGATGGCTTGGAAAATGGTTTGGTGCAAAAATTTGAAATTGTGACGGAACAAAGCTGGAAGTTAGTTAAGGTATTTCTCTTCAAACAAGAAGGGGTGGACACTAAAACACCAAAGCAAGCAGTCAAAGCTTATTATAATGCTGGCTATCTTAATGAAGACGATTATTTACTTTGGATACAGGCACTCAATGACAGAAATACACTCAGTCATCGGTATGACGAAGATGGTTATCAACAAGCTTTAGGTAGAATGTCTGACTATGCCAATTTTTTCAAGAGACTGGTAAAAGCAGTGGAAGAGAAATTGGAACAATCTAAACAAGGCTAAATGCCAATCGTCCAAAATAAATTTTGGACTCCAAGATTGTTATTCGATATTATTATAAACAGGGCTTCGGAGTCCAAGATTTATCTTGGGCGAGTGACTGG
>JBDLJY010000373.1:0-6065 GCA_039714115.1 Pseudomonadota bacterium
TTATATATAAGTTTCAAGTGGGCAATACTACAAATAATTATTGTCTGTCAAGATTTAATTTTTTGATTAATTTGGTTTTGGTGTTTAATGCTAACTGTCATATTTATTTAATAGACAATTTTTATTGCTCCTCCTGTGTTAAGTAAGTGTGTTTATGTTTTAAATGATATTATATAAATATCAGTTTGTCAAATAAATTTATCAAAAAAAACATATTTTTATATGAGTTGTCAATGCGTAAGTCTTAAGGTTTCCTTATTATTTTGACCATTAATTACGTCAAACATTTTTTCTTTCCACCAAGTCCTTCAATACCTTTACATTTTCCTCCCTATTTCCAAGAACAAATTGATAACACTCAGCCTCCTGGACTACATTTGACATAGCCATAAGGTGCTTAAATGGATCTTCTTCACCGGTACGTGAATATTTTAAAGACTCAAATAGGACTTCAGATTTAGAGATAGGTGTTAGTTTAGGATCTTTTGAGAATCCATTGAGAAAAATCAAATAACGAACCTGACATTTCGTCCCTAAAGAATCAGGACAAATATTCTCGATATCCACAGTCCATTTGTCCTCACCGTTTAAGGATTTCGCACTATCTCTTTCATTCAAACCCTTCAGTGCAGGAAATTTCGCCAGTGTATCTTCTCGAAATCCTAACGCTCTGGGAAATGGTGATAGTTCACAAGTAGACAAATCAATAGCGGCAATCTCATCAGAGAGAAATTTAAAGCCGTTTTGGATCAATTTTAAAGTGAGCGTGCTCTTCCCCTTGTTTGAAGCTCCACAGATAACGATTCCCTTATCTTCCCAAGAAACTACACCAGCATGAAGAAGATAATGATCTGGAATGTGAAAAAGAATGGAGTTGAATATTATGTGTTCTGCATAGGAATTCCACAGTTCCGAATCTAAAATGACACAAGCTTTCTCTTCCACAATCATCGTTGGC
Organism: Pseudomonadota bacterium; assembly: GCA_039714115.1. Classification (GTDB taxonomy): domain Bacteria; phylum Pseudomonadota; class Gammaproteobacteria; order Beggiatoales; family Beggiatoaceae; genus Thiomargarita. Next base: position 959 of record JBDLJY010000373.1, read on the forward strand.
TTGTCAGATAAAAAAGTATCAGTAACAGCGTTACAAGAATTATGTTTATGATTTAAGCTGTCTAACTTAAACCGACGTTGATTGCTGCCTTTTAAGAATATCTCCTGCAAATTGGTTATTGTTTCACTTTCGACAATGACTAAAGGCTGACTTATTGAAGCAGCATCAGAAATAACGTAATAGGTATCACAGCTATCTTCCCTTGATAAATCGGCTTTAAACTGCCTATAAGTATTATAGTAATGCTCATGTGCTAAAGGAGAGTCAAATTTAACTGTCAAATTGATACCGAAAAAGCAATACTCATCTGAATAGCTAGCATTGGCTTTTAAATCTTTTAGAACCTCAATGGATGGTACAATATCTTCTTTCATTGCTCAATCAATCCTAGTTCACTGAACTTATTTATAGTTTCTCTGATATCGTCTTTTACATCTTGATCACTGGAAACATCAAATTTATCCATGATTTTATTCTCAATCATTTCAAGACTATGTTTACCATCACAAGACTCCCATACCATAGAAGATGTCTTATTGAGAACGTGTATGGCTTTGGTTTGGGGGTTATAAAGCACAGCCTCATCACCAAGAGCCCTGAGGACTATTTTCTCTTTTTTTAGAGGACTTCGAGTTGTAGGTTTAAGCATTTTTTTCTCCATTAGAGATTACCATTCGCTTAATAAAAAACTAAAAGTTTTATTGTTTCCTTGAACGACTAGAACTGAAATAGTGTGTCAAGTTAAATTTTATTAAGGGCACATAAATGATATTTGCTTTACTTTGGTTCTCGGTATCAGTTTAGTAGTAGGAAGTTTCAATATAAAATACAATAGTGACGAACGGTTGTTTTTGAGTGACGAACGGTTGAGTAATTACGCACGCACTCTGATTCGATAGAGTGCGTCTGTACATGTTTATCTATCATTTCGAGCTTTGCGATAAATCTTTGGAACGCTTATCGCTGTACTCGAAATGACAGACCCATATCAGTGATTTAATCCGAAATCACGATATTTGCACTAGTCCCTGGTTTGCCCTTGGCTGTTAAGGTAATTGTATTACTATCTCCTTCTGCCATAGAATATGAGGCATCTATGGTTATTACCTCATTGTCCTTTAAACCTGTGACATTGTACTTATCACCGTTGACGAGAATCTCAAGATTCTTAAGACCCGGTTCGCCGTTTTCAACAGCTATGTTACTCTCAGCTTCAGGAATGCCAGTAAAGGTGTGGGTAACTGGCTTGCCATTCTCTCTGATTACTAAGGTTAGAATGGGGTCACAAACAGTTGAATATCCAGCTTTGTCTTTTACTTCTAACATAACCTGAGAAGGCAGAGTCTCATCATCTTTATCACCAATAACTATCACAGGATCAGTTGTGCCAATATTGAAAGGTGGTATAGTCACCGTAGCATTGTTATCTTGCAAGATGTTTATCGATGCAAGACCACTCTCATTATCCTGAGTGAAGACTTCAATATATGTTGTTGGTGGACCGTTAACAACGGTCTGGAGGTAGCATGTAGGAGGCGTGCCATCCCACAATTTTTCGGCTGTATCTATCCTGAGCTCTTGTGTATTTGAATCAGTAAAGCTGCCTTCAATTATATCTGTCCCAGCTCCGCCATCTCCAGTATATGTGAAGCTTGCTTCACCATTGCTATCAGTAACAGCCGTACCAGTGTCACCCGTGTTGGGTCCTGATATGACTTCGAAAGTTACTGTTACCCCAACAACAGGATTTGCCAGATTGTCTCTCAGTGTTGCAGTAACTGTATGGGTTGTTCCCTCTGGATTTATATCAAAGGCAGGAGTGAGAACAATACCTTCAACAATTGAACCGATACATGAAGTAAAAAGCGCGTCCAGCACGGGTAGAGGATCTGCTTCAAAGTCAAAAATGCTAAAACTCGCTCCCCCTGTTGCTTCAGAAAGGCTGCCTACGTCAGAGCCATATGTTGTTACAGTATCACCATAGTCTGGGTTGATGATCCCAAACCATGTAGCATTCTGTGCCTGCAACTGTCCCACAGCAGTAGCCAAATCACCACCATCTGAATCTTCGTCAGTAATTAAAACATAGCACACACCAGCTCCGGTGCGGAAACTCACATTGTCATGGGCAAAAATGGTAGCCTGGACACCTTCTTCAACGCTTCCAGAAGCTACAAGTGTAGCCAAAGCGGTACTTAAGCCGGCGGCATCGGTCAGATCTGTAGTAAGTCCAGGATTTTCTCCAGTTTTTCCTCCAAATTCAACGAGTGCATACTGCGGATCCAGTGATGTTTCTAATTGAGCGGCGATATTATTGACATTGATTCGAACATTATCAATATTATCCTGCATACTTCCAGATTCATCAATAATGAAAACGATATCAGCTGGCGGATTTACTGCATGGGCCGCTGTGAAAAGGCCGCAAAAAATCAGGAAAACAGCGGCAATTACAAGCATATAAAATGCTCTTGTTTTGTGTAAGTCTATCATATTCAGATATTAATTCTCTTTTTTTGTAGTGGGTAAGTAATCCTGTTGATGAAGCAAGCTAGAAGGAAAAACCAACAACTTCATACTGATTCAGAATATCCTCTTCAGTATAGGTAGTGATCTTAGGCTTTTCATAGCCTTCCTTAAATTCCTTCATTGCTCTTGATCGTTTTCTTTCTTTTCCATCTTTGTCACCTCAGATTGTTAATTAATGCTTTCTTACAAACTTACTTAATAAAAAATGATATTTGCTTTATCTTGGTTCTGGCTATCAGTTTAGTAGTAGGAAGTTTCAATGTAAAATATAATACGATGAACGGTTGTTTTTGAGTGACGAACGGTTGTTTTTGATAAATTATTTATAGCTTTTCAGATAAATATTTTGGTCCGGAGTCCAAGATAAATCTTGGACTCCTATTTATTAAGCGAATGGTAAGTACTAGGCTAGAAGGATATAGCACCAACAACTTCATACTGACTCAGGATATCCTCTTCAGTATAGGTAGTGATATTAGGCTTTTCATAGCTTTCCTTAAATTCTTTCATTTGCTCTTGATCGTTTTCTTTTATTTCCATCTTTGTAACCTCAGATTGTTAATTAATGCACTTTTACCAACTTAATAAAAGTGAAAGTTATCTCCCAAAAGCCCTTAATTAAGGGCACATAAATGATATTTGCTTTACCTTGGTTCTTGGTATTTTTAACAAACAACATCAGTTTAGTAGTAGGAAGTTTCAAGGTAAAATACAATATGATGAACGGTTGTTTTTGAGTGACGAACGGTTGTTTTTGAGAAGTAATTAAGGGCACATAAATGATATTTGCTTTACCTTGGTTCTCGGTATTTTTAACAACATCAGTTTAGCAGTAGGAAGTTTCATCAAGATGATGAAAAACCCCATTCCCCACGATCACGTCAAATTATTTTAATAAAAATCCATAATGTTGCAGTTGTCAAGCGCAATATTTTCGACCCCATCCTGCGCTGCCTGCTGTCTGGCCAATTCTATGCTTTTCTCTGAAATATCAAAGGCGTAAAACTTGGCCTCTGGAAAAGCCTTGGCAACATCCAATATTCGATGACCACTGCCACAAGCAACATCAAGAAAAGTTTTGCCCTTCCTTGGATTGCCTCTCGCGATCCAAAATATTGAAAAGCTTGGCACCCGTTGCTATTAGACTTTAAGTCCGCCAACGGGTAAGAAAAACGGTTATAACGGTTTCATCAACAATACGCCGATCATATAAAGGGAGAACCGTCCCCGATGAAGCAATGCCATTAAGTTAATAATAACTTCTTTATTTTTAAAATACTTACTTAATATTTGGTTCGATAAGCGCCGATGAGAGGAAAGTGTAAATCAAAAAATCACTACAGCATATTGGATAACCGATAAACGGTTATTTTTATCCGATAAACGGTTAGCAAGCGTAGGGTCAATGCCATCTAGTGGCTAATAACTTATTGATTTTATTAAACTAAACTATTATTGCGGCAGTTTCGAGGATAAAGTTTTTCTTTTGATCTTTCAAAAAACTTTATCCTCGAAAGGTCAGCATACTTTAATTCTTCAATCGTCATCCAACCAATCCCTTGTACCAGCCCGCCTTCTACTTGTCCACGATCAATCAGCGGATTTAAACTTTTGCCAACATCGTGTACCACTTTAACTGTATCAATTTGATAAGTCCCACGTAAGCAATCCACCGTCACTTCTATGATAGCTGTACCAAAAACGTGATAAGCAAACGGTTTCCCCTTTTCTAAACGCTTATCAAAATAAATATTAGGGGTAGCATAATGTGCCTGTGCCGAGAGATTGACGCGATTAAAATAAGCACTACTGATAAGATTTTCCCACGTAAAATCGGTTGGTTCTCCTCGTAAATAAATGATTTCGTTTTTGATCTTGATATCATCGGAACTATTGAGTTTTTTTAGCAGCGACTTTTTTTAGGCGAGCCAAAATTTTGAGACAGGCTAATTGGGTAGCCTTGCCGTTTAAATCGGCACCAGCACGAGCCGCAGTGGGTGAAGTGTTGGCAACGCGGCTGGTGTTGGTGTTTTCGACTTTGATTCGCTTGGGCTCGATTGACAACATCTGTGCAGCCACGAAAAAACCGGAAAATTGCTGGGACGTGATTTTAAAAAGCTAGGCCCAAAGCCACCAGATAATAATTAAGTATTGTGTCCCCAGATAATAATCTCTTTGTAACGCTTTTGGGGGAGTTAATCATTTCAACGGATTACGTTCGCTCATAAGGTTAGCTATCAACTGAGTTAATCCCAGTATTGATATTCCATAAATTAATTGCGTAATGATGTCCTTGCCAAGCACCTCGCTACCTAAAAACTCGCCCAATTGCGCGAGGAGGTTTTCGGCTGTCAGCGGCTCACTTTGATTATCGGGACGTAAATGCCCGGCGTGACGGCTAACATGCTCGCGGGTATTGAATAAACCTGCCCACTGAAAGGCATTCTTGCCTGTGACAGGCACTTGATGAGCGGCAAGATGTACGCCCTGAGCGTCGCTCAATCTAAAAATAGCTTGACTTTCATTTGGTTGAGTTTCAACATTTAGGACAAACAGATTGGGCATGGCGACTCCTTAT
>JBDLJY010000374.1:0-6025 GCA_039714115.1 Pseudomonadota bacterium
AAAAAATGCGACGACTATAATTTGTTGCTCAATGGTATTGAAAAATAAATCCCCATTAGCAGGGATAGGCTGAAGGATTTGCGAGAGGCGTTGGAAAGTATTGGAAAACGATAACGCTGCCCACGACAGAGATTAGTTATTAACAGGGATAAATCAAAATCTTATAGGACTTATCCCTGCTAATAAAAATTGGCTCTATAAACCATCAAACAAATGCAACAAAAAACACTCAATGCCCCCCTTATAATTTTAAAAGACTTTTGTTGAGCGACTTGTCTATTATTGTACAAACACCCCAATTGACAAATCATCCGCCGGATAAATACCTCGCTGTGCAAGGACACTTTCAGTGTGACGTTTGACAAAATCATCAGACAGATAACAATTTCATAGACAAATATGGACCTGTCCACGTAATGAGGCAGACATTTCGCACATTTGTGTACTAGGGAGTATCAGCCCTTTATCCCCTCCCCTAATGGAAGCTTGGGGTTACTTGACACAATACTTGAGAATCCCTTTTTTTGATGTGGAAGGCTAACCACCTCAAGCATTGTTCTAATAATATCATAAAAAACAAAAAAATGTCAAGTTTTTTGATATCATGTCCAACCACTGACCTTTTTTATGAAAAGCAATATATAGACTTTTGTCTATATTGTCAACATAAGTGGAGATTTTTTTAGACTATATCTTGAAAGGCTAATAACTGGGTGGCAACGTCGAAAAGCGGTAACATGAGCCCTTGCTGCCTATCAACACAATGAGTTGCCCCATCAGAGGCAATTGCAACCATTTTAAATTTTTTTAAAGGAAATGCAAAAACTAATTGTGTCTTAAAAGGCTGAGGCTCTGATTGTCCATTCACCGAATCTATTATTAACAAGGGCTTGGCATCCTCTTTGGCGTATTCATGCCGCCGTTCTTCATCATGCCAATAAGTTAAAAAATAAGGTGCGTTATGGGTAAAGGCAATTTCAATTGTGCCAAGGTTGCCAGCCTGATCTTTAAATAATAAGCAACCATCGCCGTAAACATACACCATAATATTGTCTTCATGTAAAAAGGCTAACATGATAGTTGCATCTAACACATGGCTGGGCAGTTGCATCTTTTCGACAACCTTCCAACCAGTATCAATCAACTGTTGTCCAAAATCTAGATAATCTAAAGGCCATTTTTTTTTGATCATCTGCTGAGCAGTCAGCGTCAGAATTTGTGCCCCTATGTCGCTACGCGGAGATGATGAGCAACCATCGCTCAATACAATAAATGGTGTAGGCGTGTCACCCTGCGTTGCGTAGTCTTCACAAACCTCGTGGGTAACGCCTTTGGTGTAATAGTGATCGTAATGTAGTCGCATTCGGTTATCCTAATTCATTAAAATGGATCGATTGTAAATAATCCATCAAACAAATGGCAAGCAAAAAGCCTCATTCCGCCCCTTAGAGCTTTTATTACAACACTAGAGAGCCTATATTCTTCTGCTCAACATCCAAACTAAAGTTTGGACTCCAAACACTAACCATGAGGAAATACGATGTCACCACCCATTATGGCATCCGGCACATATCCCTGCCACGGCTCATCCAGAAGCCATTTTTCCCACGATTTCCCACTAACATTATTGGCTGTCACATTGTATTTGTACCGTAAGCGTAAGCCCGTGCTTTATACGATGCTACCTATGCTACTGGTGCTTGGTGCCACTATATCTGCTATGTTTATGAGTATTTACAAGGCAATATCTACTGATCAATGGATGGTAGCGATAGTCGGGGGCGTTATCTTGTTTTTATCTCTTTGGGCGGTGGTTGAAGCTATTCTTGTGGTTCGTCGGATTCGGGTAAGCTAGGTTTTTTCGGAGTCCAAGATTTATCTTGGATTTTAAACTTAAGGAGAAAAAAAATTATGACTTTAAAATTGTGGGCATTTGGCGCAGCCTTGCTGTTGCTACAAAGTGCTAGTATGGCGGCAGTTAGCGCCGCCCCTGATGAAATCTCGGAAGAGACCAAAATATGTATCAAGTGCCATAAAAAGAGATCCCCTGGCATTGTTAAGCAATGGGAGAGCAGTCGCCACTTTGGTAAAAATGTCGGTTGTTATGAATGTCACCAAGCTGAGGCATCAGATGTCGATGCTTTTTTCCATCAACAGAAGAAAGTCGGCAACAAACCCATTTCCATCATTGTTTCACCTAAAGATTGTGCTAACTGCCACGAAAAGGAGGTGACAGAATTTACCAATTCTCACCATTCCCAAGCGGCGCGTATTCTGGGCTCGATGGACAACCTGCTCGCTGAAGTGGTTGAAGGTAACAGAGGAATGGTGACTGAAGCCCATCCTGAAGGCGTTTCAGCGGCGGTAGTCAATGGCTGTTGGCAATGTCACGGTACAGAAGTCAAAGTCTTGGATGATGGAAAATTGGACCCTGCCACCTGGCCGAATACCGGGATTGGACGTCTTAATCCTGACGGCTCCAGAGGAACCTGTAGTGCCTGTCACTCGCGTCATGAATTCTCTGTCGCAGTGGCACGCAATCCTGAAAACTGCGGAAAATGCCACATGGGGCCTGATCATCCGCAATATGAAGTTTATATAGAATCTAAGCATGGCATTGCCTTCAGGGCAAACACTGATGAGATGAACTTGGATGCTCAGCCTTGGGTTGTCGGTCAAGACTATAGTGCCGCCCCTACCTGTGCCACCTGTCACATGAGTGCCACCAAAAATCAAGAAGTCAGCCACGACGTAGGCTTGCGTATTTCTTGGACTAACCGTCCTGCGCTCTCTATTCGACCCGAACTCACTGATGCTAAAATGGGTTTGCCAGGTGCCGAGATCAAATGGGATGAACGCCGTGATAATATGAAAGACGTGTGTTCTAACTGCCACAGCTCTGAATTCGTTGATAACTTCTATGTTCAGTATGACGCACTGATTGAATTATACAACAATAAGTTTGCCAAACCGGGGCTGGAATTGATGAAGGTTGCCAAGCCGCTGCTCAAACCGGTTAAGTTTTCCAACAAAGTTGAGTTTATTTGGTTTGAGATATGGCATCATGAAGGTCGTCGTGCCCGCCATGGTGCGGCTATGATGGGGCCAGATTATACCCATTGGCATGGTACTTATGAGGTGGGCAAGCACTTTTATAGCGAATTCCTCCCTGAATTGGAAAAATTGGTTGAGGCTAATCTTGAATCCAGTGATCCTGTCAAAAGCAAAGCGGCTCATGATCTCAAGGAAAAAATTGAGGAGGTGCTAAACACCGATGATCATAAGTGGTATCTCGGCAAATTGTTTCCGGAAGAAGCGGCTAGACGTCAGGCAGCAAGCCAACCTTTCTTTATGAGATATGCTCCCGGTGGTGGACCAGCCCAAATACGCGCTCCCAGTACCCCCACAGTAAGTTATGGTGGAGCAGCCCAAATACGCGCTCCCAGTACCCCCACAGATCGTGAAAACTACGCCCATTTTGACGGCAATTCCGTTAAAGCTGTCAGCGAGCATCCCGTCTCAACCTTCAGCATTGACGTAGACACCGGTAGCTATAGCAATGTGCGCCGTATGCTGAACTATGGACGCTTACCTCAACATGACGCGGTGCGTATTGAAGAAATGCTCAACTATTTTAGCTATGACTATCCGCAACCAGACAGTCTTGAGCCACCCTTCAAGGTGACGACAGAAATCGCGCCAACACCTTGGAATCAAAAAACGCATTTACTACACATCGGCATCAAAGGATACAAGATTCCCAAGGACAATTTGCCACCCGCCAATTTAGTCTTTTTAGTGGACGTCTCAGGCTCGATGCAAAGTAAATTGGAATTGCTCAAATCCACCTTGAAATTGCTAACACAGCAATTGACAGCAAAGGATAAAGTCTCTTTAGTCGTTTATGCCGGCGCCTCTGGCTTAGTATTAGAGCCCACTGCGGGCAATCAAAGCGGCAAAATTCTCGCGGCTTTGGAGCGTTTAAGAGCCGGCGGCTCAACCAATGGCGGAGCAGGCATACAACTGGCTTATGCCGTCGCTGAACAAGCGTTTATCAAAAATGGCATTAATCGCGTCTTATTGGCAACCGATGGCGATTTTAATGTCGGCACCGTCACATTCGGCACTGAAAAATCTCATCGAAGAAAAACGCAAAACTGGGATTTCCTTAACCACGCTCGGTTTTGGCACGGGCAATTATAATGATCACCTGATGGAACAATTAGCCGATGCTGGCAATGGCAATTATGCCTATATCGACAACCTCAACGAAGCGCAAAAAGTGTTAGTGGATGAAATGTCCTCTACCCTCAACACCATTGCCAAAGATGTTAAAATTCAAATTGAATTTAACCCAGCGACGGTGGCAGAATATCGCCTAATTGGCTATGAAAACCGCATCTTAAAGCGCGAAGATTTTAGCAATGACAAGGTTGACGCAGGAGAAATCGGTGCAGGGCATACTGTGACGGCTTTATATGAAATTGCTTTAGTGGGCAGCGGTGGGGAACGCCTAGAAAATCTGCGCTATGGCGAAAAGAAAACGGCAGATGGGCACAATGAATTGGTATTTTTGCGCCTACGTTACAAAGCCCCAGACGGTGATACCAGCCAATTGCTAGAATGGGCTCTCAAACGACAAGAGATAATTGAAACGGTGGAGACTACCAGTAAGCGTTTTCGTTTTTCTGCTGCTGTTGCCGCCTTTGGTCAATTATTGCGGGGCGGCAAGTATCTTGAGCGGTTTTCATACAACGAGATTTTAAACTTAGCGCGAGGGGCGCGTGGTGATGATCCGTTTGGCTATCGTGCTGAGTTTATTAAATTGGTTAAATTGGCTCAGTCATTAGGTAGCAATTAAAAGTGATGTATTTTGGAGTCCAAAGCTTTAGCTTTGGACGTAGGTTTTCTCGTTCCCACGCGAGGCAAAGGAATGCCTGCATGGACGCTCCGCGTCCTGCAAAAACAAACTTGATCAGATTTGACTTATCCCTGTATTTATTACTTTGGAGTTAACATGAAAACCACAACACTATCTATCACTTTACTTTTGGCATTTTCCAGCAGCCACGCCATTGACATACCCGCCGTGCATCCGAACATCGTTGAAATAAACGGTCGTCTTGTATTTGCAACTGGTCTCTCAAAGCCAGTCAAGACAGAATACACGCTTAAACAATTGGTAGGCAATCCGATTGGCACCAACAGCGGTATTCAATTCAATTTTGGCAACCTCAATGGCAAACTCTATTACGGCTTTATCAATCCCGAAGATGGGCATTATCCGCAACCAGTTTTCTACAAACGCGCTTCCGACATCAAAAAGGGGCAAGCCCACATTGACATTTTGAACAATCTCGGAGGCAAGTACGACATGATTGCTTGGAAAAAAACCGGGCGGGGTACACTCGGTTATCGAGTAGTGAATGAAACCGGCACTATTCTCTATGACGGCAAACTGGCCTTTACTGGTAAAAGTCCCTTTCAGATTAACGCGGCCTCAATTATTGAAGGCCCATTTATCAATCTGGCGGAAAATGGCCATTTCCATAACACTCTCCGCGTTTCTTTTGAAACCCTGAAAAAAACGACTGCTACTGTCGCCTCCCAGACGTACCCGTTCAAAGAGCCCGCCACCCATCACGAATTCACATTAACCGGACTCATGCCCGATACCGAATACAGTTACACGGTCAAAACCTACAGTGGCAATCATCATTACAGCGAAAGCTACACCTTTAAAACCGCCCCCGCCCCTGGGCGCAGAAAACCCTTTATTTTCGCCTACGCCAGCGATTCGCGCTCTGCCCAAGGCGGAGGAGAACGCAACATTGAGGGGACTAACGCCTACATGATGAAAAAAATAGGGGCACTCGTCAGATTCAAAGGGGCCGCTTTTATGCAATTCACCGGAGACTTGATTAACGGCTACCTCAATAGTATTGAACAAACCAAGGTAGAATACCGCAATTGGAAACGAGCCATTGAGCCTTTCGCGCATGACATGCCAATTATTGCCGCGATG
>JBDLJY010000375.1:0-6020 GCA_039714115.1 Pseudomonadota bacterium
TTTTTCCGATGGCGATGTTATTTTCATGAGTCCCCACTTGCCCATTGTCCCGGCTAATAACTATCCTGATGCTGCCCGTCAAGATTTTCAGATGGGTGAGGATCCCAAAAAAGAATTACAACAAGCAATAGAGATAGCCAGTCAAGATTTACAAGCGGGAGAACAATTTGTATTCTATTTACATGGTCATGCGCGTCCAGATGCGGTGCGTCTAAGTAAGACGGAAGAATTATCAGCACAAGAACTTAAAAACCTGTTGGCTCAAATCCCGACAAATGTAGAACAAATTATCATCCTTGATACCTGTTATTCAGGTTCATTTTTGGATGAATTGGCGGGCGTAGCAAACCGCATTGTGATTACCAGTGCCGATGCTCAAGCTCATGCTTGGAGTACCGAAACGATGAGTTTTGCGGATATTTTTATTCGGCAACTCAAATATGGAAACAGTGTTGATGAAGCCTTTGAATTGACTGAAAGTACGATAATCAATGAATCTAAAATCTTTGGCGCACAACGCCCACAATTAGATGATACGCAAGATGGACTTTATGATAATAATGATGGTAGTTTAGCGCGTCAGACTTTCATTGGTGGTAAGAAGGTGCATAGTGCTTTGCCGCCTGAAATTATTGAAATTCACCCGACTATTAAACTGGCTGAAGGTGAAACGACGGCGACATTGTGGGTGAAAGCCATTCCTGACTTTAACGGTATGAAAAAAGTACGGGCCATTTTGGTGAATGAGCATGACAAAGTGACGGCGTATCAAGGTGAAAACACAGATTTCACGCGGCGGGAACTCACCTTAAATCTCAATCACAACTTGCAGCGTTATGAGATTGACTATGATCAACTCCATACCGCCACCCAGTGGCAAATCTTCTATCAAGCGCAAAACATGGAAGGGGAATGGTCAGAAATGAGCAGCGGTTATGCCGTTTCAGAAAAGGTTGATATAGAAGCTCAGCTCAATAAGACGACATACCAAGTTGGCGATAAGCTGCAATTTGATGTCGCGGTGTCAGGTGAAGAAACGGTGGATTTGTATGTGGGCGTGATTTTCCCAGAGGGATTTTATCAAACGATTGCCTATCCGCTAACTTTTAGTGAGAGCAATGTCTTACAACCTTACAAAACGGGTATTCAACTGACGGGTGGACAAAGCTATGGCATTTTGAGTTTGGAATTGCCCGCTATTCCTACTGGTGATTATCAAGTTTGTGGCTTGTTGACGATGGCTCAAAGTGATCCTTATGATGTGACTAATTGGTTAAAGTTGGATTGCAGGGAATTTCATTTTACTCGATGATCTGCTCTTGGCTTGTCCAAGATAAATCTTGGACTCCAAGACTGTGCCTTTATTAAAACCTAGTACAGGGTTTGACGGAGAGCAGTCCACTAAAGAAATCCGATCCCTCAATAAGTTCTTTATGCCGGACGGGGTTTGCAACTCAATGCCATTAAGTTAAGGATTTTATGTAGGGTGGGTAACGTGTTTTTGTTGCCCGGAGCAGGTTGCAAACCTGCTCCGGCAAATAAAACCTTCAAGGCGACTATCATAACACACGATAGAGTTGCCTGTTTATTTGTAAGGGTTTTCAAATAAGCCTCAACAGTAGTAATGTCATTAACACATGACCGTTTATCACCTGTATATGACCATTCGTCTATAATCCTACATAATTGAGTGACTTTATCAGTGATACTTTGCAATTCAATGTCATCTTAATGTTGGAGATAATTCATGTTCAAATACAGTCTCATTTTTTTAGCTTTCATAACGACAAGCGTCCACGCTGACGAGCCAATACTCCGCTTAGAAACGGGTATGCACATGGCGGTAATAAGGCAGATAAGCGTTGATGCCGCAGAACGTTTTTTACTCACAACCTCCGATGACGAAACCCTGCGCTTATGGAATTTGCACACGGGCGACTTATTAAAAACCTATCGTGTGCCTATCGGTGCAGGCGATAAAGGCAAACTTTATAGTGGGGCCATTTCGCCTGATGGTGAATGGGTGACGGGTGCTGGTTGGACAAAAGCATCAACGGATTCGCACAATATTTATATCTTTAACCGTGCCAGCGGCGAACTCGTAAAACGTTTATCCGGTTTGGAAGATATCATTTTTCATCTTTGCGTCTCAAAGGATGGACAGAAATTAGGCGCCAGCTTGGGTGCCGGGCAAGGAGTTCGCGTTTGGGATACCCAGACTTGGCAGCTCATTTTTAGCGATACGGATTATGCGGATAGCAGTTTGTGGTGTGATTTTGACCCACAAAATAGATTGGTGACTACGTCTTATGATGGCTATTTACGCCTCTACTCCTCAAACGGATTAGTTGCAAAAAGTAAAGTGCCGGGCGGTCAGCAACCCTTTGCCGCCGTATTTTCCCCCGCTGGCGATAAAATAGCCGTTGGCTTTTTTGACTCCACCAACGTCAATGTGTTAGATGGGCAAAAATTGGCGTTTTTATATGCGCCTGATACGACGGGCATTGATAATGCTAAGTTTAACTTGAGTCGTGTTGCTTGGTCACAGGATGGGAATAGCTTATATGCAGGGGGAATGTATTGGGATGGTTCAAGTGTGCCGGTGCTACGTTGGTCACAGGGGAACTATACAAAATGGCAGGGCTCCAAAAATACGATTACGGATATTCGTTCACTGAAAAACGGTAGCATCGTTTATGGTGCTGCTGATCCCGCTTTTGCCGTATTGGATAATGCTGGCAACAAAATCGTAGAGCGGGAAACGAGTATTGCGGATTATCGTAATAATCGGGAAGGTTTTCTCATTTCTCACGATGGTGATATGGTTCAATTTGCTTTTGAACAATCGGGAAAACGCCCGGCACGTTTTTCATTAACTGAACAAAGTCTCATTTTAAATCCATCTGCCAATCTAGCAAAACCGGATACCACTGGTTTGAATGTCACTGGTTGGATAAATAGCTATCATCCGAAACTCAATGGTAATGCCTTGCCCTTAGAACAATATGAAAGATCGCGTTCCTTGGCTATCGCGCCTGATAAGTCAAAATTTCTACTGGGTGCTGATTGGCATTTATATCTATTTGATACTCAGGCACAGCAGATTTGGAAAGTAGATGCGCCTTCAGTTACTTGGGCTGTCAATATCTCTGGTGATGGCAAAAAAGCAGTGGCAGCCTTTGCGGATGGCACCATTCGTTGGTACAACCTCACAAATGGTGAAGAATTGCTCGCCTTCTTTCCCCATAAAGATGGCTGGGTGGCTTGGACCAAATCGGGTTACTACATCAGTTCTGGTGGCGAGGCTGACAATATCATTGGTTGGCATATCAATAATGGCAAAGACAAACAAGCCAGTTTCTATCCTGCCGGAGCATTGCATAACTACTATAAACGTCCTGAAGTTGTCAAAAAAATCTTGGAGACACTGGATGAAGACGAAGCCCTCAGCCTTGCTAACATAGAAAGAGTTAATGTTGGCGATGCCCTTGGATCGCTCAAATCTCAAATCGATCTTGAACCCAGTGGTTTAGGCAAAGCCATCATCGTCGCAGCCAGTGGCGCGCAAGATTCCAATTCGCTATTCCCTTATACCCATGAATTTACAACCGAAATGTATCGCTTTCTCTACAACAAAGGTTTTTCCGATGGCGATGTTATTTTCATGAGTCCCCACTTGCCCATTGTCCCGGCTAATAACTATCCTGATGCTGCCCGTCAAGATTTTCAGATGGGTGACGATCCGAAAAATGAATTGCAACAAGCTATTGCCCAAGCGAGTCAAGATTTACAAGCGGGTGAACAATTTGTGTTCTACTTACATGGTCATGCGCGTCCAGATGCGGTCAATGCCAGTATGATAAACCGACAACTAATTGATTTTATTAAATCTTGATCGGTGCTGGACGGGGTTTTTAATTTAATGCAACCCCGTCTGTGACGTTAAATCCTGCGTACCTGAGCGATCTGAAACGTTACGGACGGGGTTGCAAACCCAGTCCTGCATAAGTCTTTCGCACTTTTTAAGGATTAAAAGGATATGGTTGCAAACCACATCCGGCACGAGAATTTGACTGTAGTTTAATGTTTTGATTTCTCCCTGCCGTTTGATTATCCCTGTAGTTAGAGTTTTGACTTTCCTATAAAAAAAATTGGTTCTTGGAGCAAAAGTTGGTTTTTATGAGTAGGGATAAACATGAGTACAGGGATTGACGGAATAAGGGGATTGGTGTGTGGGTTATTTGTAGTCTGTCCGTTTTGGTTTGAGGTTGTGCGCGTGGCGGCATAGATTTGTTATTGCCCATTAGAATGTTGTTTCGGGAATGGAGCTCTGCGGATTTCCCGAAACTTCTTTAAACCGGAGCGTACCACCAGCCAAGATAAATCTTGGACTCCTAAATTTAGCCTGAGCATACCACCGAATCCCCTTATTACGTTTAACCCAATTCAACCTCAAATTTCGGCAAAGTTCTCAACCCAACCTGCTCCAACAATCTATCCAAATCTTTCCGAGTTGACCAAAACACTCCATGTTCCTGCATAAAAATTTCCGCCTCATCAGTAAAACCTTTATGAGCAAAAAACCACACGCGAACAAAATCAGGCGTTCTCTCTTTTTTAACAACATCCGCTTTATCAAGTAATTTTTTCACAAGCGAAACACCCACCGTTCGATCTCTCCACCATTTACTTTCTGCCACCCAATGCTCAACTCCGGCAGCACCATGAACATCAATTTCCATATCCTTTCCTATACCCAACCTTTCTCTAAGCCTGAGATAAGTAAACTTTGGCACACTGATATCTCCATCATGATGAAAATATTCACCCGGCAAATTTTTCCGCAGCGCGTTGAGCAATATTTGCGCCATATAAACTTCTGCCAAATATCCTAAAAGTTCTGATAATTTCCGTTTAACATGATCATATTTTTGCCGTAAATCGTCTCGAACATAGCCCTCATCTTGCCCTTGAACTTCGATTCGTCCCCAAACCTTCAAAAACTCCAATAAAATCGGATCATCCACCTTTTTAAACCAGCCCCCTAGTTCCATATACTGAAGCAGATCACCACGAGACAATTTGATCAACACATCTTGAATTTTCTCAATGCTTACATGTTTACCTTCATTTTTCTGTAGTGCCTGTTGAATCCGTTTCAACGCTTTAAAAGTCTTACTAAAAAGACGATTATCACGAATAGTTTCCATTAATTTATGACGTTTAAAAGTCTCAGCCGATAAAACTTTGGTATCACGCAAACGAAACGCCACATACCAACGCATAAAATTTTCCACATAGCGCAAAATCCCACCGATCTTTAAAGCTATCAGGAAAACTATAATAAACAGGTACAACCGCTGAAGGTTCCCGATAATCCTGTTCAAAAAACAACCGATTCACGACACGCTTAAAAATTTATGTTTTGCCCATTCGGCGTTGCCCCAGCAAAACCGTAGAACCGGTTCGTCGAGTTCGAGCTTTGAGTGCCGCCTGATAGAAATAGTCAATAAATTAATAACTTATATAACACCAACCACAAAATAAGTACAGCGGATTTATTAGTTAAGGGCAACCACAAGGGATTATCTATCGGAGCGAGCCAATACGCCGCGAAGAGAAATCTTACCGTTATTGTTTTATTCGTTGTTGAGCATTAGCTACGACCAAATTAACCGGAGCAAGTTTACACCATAAGACATTTAGGAGTCCAAGATTTATCTTGGCTAATTTAATTAATGACAAAGACAGATTTCTCATAAGACATTTAGGAGTCCAAGATTTATCTTGGCTAATTTAATTAATGACAAAGACAGATTTCTCATAAGACATTTAGGAGTCCAAGATTTATCTTGGCTAATTTAATTAATGACAAAGACAGATTTCTCCTCACGTCGAAATGACAAATGGATATTTTATGTTTATCCGTTAATTCCGTAAATCCGCTGTACTAGACTTTGGCGCGATAAATCACGCCAAGAGTTCCCTCCTAGCGTCGGGAGCTTATAAGAAAGGATAAG
>JBDLJY010000376.1:0-6016 GCA_039714115.1 Pseudomonadota bacterium
GAATTTTGTGCGTGGTATGGTGATTTTGGAAGTTGAGCGTTGTGCTAAGGAGATGGGAGTCAATACGGTTACGAATGTGGTGGTTGATAAGGTGAGTGCTGTTTGGGGAAAGACTGGGCGTTTTCATGCTTAGCGCTTCGCCGAGGTGTAGGCGATAAATCGCCTACTACGAGCCAGTCAACGGTTTGGGAAGGTTGCTTGAGCATTCCGGGCATACGCGGTTTGGTGCCAAGGTATAAGTGTGTCAGGGCAAAAGCAGCCTATACGATTATCTTGGAAAAATAGGAGTAATAGCGATAATACTTCACATAATTTTTCAACATTTCCAAAGATTTTTGTGGATCTTCGTCAAAAGAAAAATTCATCTGTTCGTGGATATCCTTATGACTGCTGTTTGGCAGAAACGAGTCAATAAACATTTTCTCGCGCAGTGTTAAAATCGGTACGTCTATTCTTTCGGGTGGCCCCCATTTTTTTATGGCAAACGTCCACGAGTCTATCGTCGTTAAGTTCAGGAAGTTTTTGATTTCATTTTTGTCTAGCAAAATACCCGTCAAAGTTAGCATTTGGTGAGGACCATCAGAATACACAAATGCAGTCAGTGGTTGAAATAAATGGTTTGGTAATACTTCTGTTATCTTTGTTTTAGCGACATTTTTCAATACACCACAAAGCACTTGTGGAAGTTGCTCTTTATTTATCTGGTGCTCGTCAACATTCGATGGTAGCCGTTTTCCAATCCTACTTTTAAGAACTTGAAAACGGTGCTTTTGTTTTTCCTCGGGTGTTTTCCCTTTGTTCCCCAAAGCATCGGGGTTGGCATTCAATGTTATCTTAACCACGTCATAATGTTGTATTTTTCCAAGAAGCGATTGAAATTCTGAAAGTTGTTCTTCCAATTTTTTCGGTTCTACATAATCCAACCAAATGATGGCATTATCTTTCAAATCGTAGGAATCTATATAGTCCTTGCTCGATTTGTTCAAACACTTAATACAACCCAAGGGTTTATTGAAACATTGCCTTTTATAGACATGCTGTTCTATTTCTAGTGAGATCATACGTTTATTATCGAAATAGCTATGTATGATTTTGAAATCCTCCAAAAATGGGCCGCCAAATCCTACATAGACGTACTCAGAGAGTGAGCAAAACCGATTGATTTTGAGCAGTAGTTCAATAAACAGTTGACGTTCTACCGCTTTATTGGGTCTTAAATGATAGGGTAAATTGCCGCCGCTCATTGTTTGATCTCTCGCAGCACTCTATTGAAGCATTCGATACCGACTTCGGATTCCGGCGTCTCTTTGTCTTCAAACAAGAATTCGGCAAGTCTCCGTATTTCGAGCTGCATAGCCGCAAATTTTACTTGGCGTTTTGGATTTTCTGGATTAGGTTTTGGCAAATCTGGAAGAGATTTTTTCTCCCATTGGTGACCACGAACCAATATAAAATCACTTTCTGGGATTTTAGAAATAATTTTCCCAATTTCGGTCTTCTGCAATTTTTTATAGAGTGCGGGTTCTTCTTCCCTATAAGCTTTCCATTTGTTGGTAAAATTCGTGAATATCCGAGTGCCTTCTCTCATCATACTTTTGACGAGGCGATAAATGTCTGACGACGGATTGAGACCTTTCGTGGTCGTCAGCGGCAGCTTCATCGAATCTAAGCTTTCAAATTCAACTACGCCAGAAATCGCACTAAATTGGCTATGATAACAGGGTACATTTTCTTCTCCCCACCCGCTCAATGGCGTTTTATCTCCATACACCACGACACGATCATTGCAAATGATCGTCCAGCCAGCTTCCTCTCCCCTATTTCTAGGCAAATCCAGTTCTTCTTCAAGTTCATCATCAGTCGGTGTGGGGCCGAGTAGCCCTACGATTAATTTCACTTTGACCCCATTGATTTCTCCTTTATAAATATAGGGCATAATTTTTTGACTTGGTTTTTTGAGTCGTGGATTAAATAAGAGTGTCAGCGGTTTTCGTTCTATCGGTTTACCAGCCACCATGATTTTAAATCCTTTAGCAATGAAATTGGTATAGTGGCTGGCAATCAAACGCCGGAGTTCATCTAGGAATAGTTCTTGAATTTCAAAGGCTTCTCTGGTGACGGCTTCATGCAATTCATCCACTTCAATAAGCGTACCCGCTTGTTCAAATGGCTTATTGATGGGGGTTAATAGTAGATTCCAATCCTTATCGTTGTCCGGCCAATATTTGGAAAGGTTTACTTCAAATGCAGCCTCGGAGGTTTGGGAAATCACTCGTGCAGAACGTCCCAGTTTAAAAATGGCGCGTTTCATGCCGATGCCATACATACCGAGAGTGGGGAGATGATTCTCGTGCTTAGGGTTTCCCATGGCAAAAGCGTCTTTTTCCGCCCGTTCTATCGGTATCCCACCACAGTTATCACTTATGGTGAATTTGCCCTCCTTAAAATTAATCGAAGCCCAAAAGCCTTGGTAAGGATTTTTGGATTTGAGATGGGTAACGGTACGCAGAAGTCCATCCACGCAATTATCGAGCAAATCGAAAATGGCATCGGAGAGTTCAATATCTCTTGTTAGCATACCCACGAAAAATTGTTTAGTGGGAAAAACGGTGGCTGTGTCTGTCATTTTCTTTTCCTCTTAACTGCAACTTTTTTGTGAAGTAGGCATTTGTTTGTTGATCCTTATTTTTAATTTTGTTGATTGTAACATAAAAAATGTCAATTAAATAAGTCATAAAAATCATGGTTCAATTTATCCCACGCCGGCGCGTGGGAACGATGTTTAAACGGCATCGAGGGCGCTCACCGCGAGCTGCGTGAGTACAACATTCTAGGCTTATCCATTGAAAAAAACTACAAGGATGATATATTTAATACGTTTATCTCAATGATCAAGTTTTTTTATTTCCTCCTTTGGGGGGGCGGCACTTGCTCATCGAATTTAACCATACCAGTTGTGTTGAAATGGCTTGATAAGTCGTATTGCGGCACAATATTTTTTCACGACAGACTAGAATGGATTACTAACCATTAAACGAATAGTCCGTTGTCACCCTTGGCATCCCGGCGGGTTTGATCCTGTCCCTGAACGAAAAAAAACCGATAAACATGGATATTTCTTTCTATGAAGTCTTTTTTAATAAACCTCTTTAAAACCCTTCCCTCATTTTTTGGGTCCTCGTTCTCCTTACTAAAACTAAACGTAAACGTAAACGTGGATATCAAATGGGATAATTCTAAACTCATTTTCGTAGTTTTCGTAGCCGTAGGCTTGATGATATTTTTATTTTGTCAGACTTGGCAAAAAGACTATGGCCCCAAACAGCCTTGCGTGACATGCACACCTACAACAGAAACATCCACACTGCCGGATTCTGAATTACCCAGCATACCTGCCACTCCTGCTTTTTTGAGAGCGGAACAGGCTAAGTTATTGCCGAGCGATTCGCGTATCCAAGTTGAAACGGATGTGTTCAGGCTTGAAATTGATACTACTGGCGGCGATGTGCGGCTGGTTGATTTGCTTGACTATCCCGTTGCAGCGGACAAGCCGGATGAACCTTTCCGCTTGATGGGTGATCAATTGCCCAATTTATTCGTAGCACAATCGGGTTTACTCCCCAAAGGGGTTGGTCCGACACATCAAACTGTGTATCAAAGCGATCAACAAATTTATCGTCTCAGTGATGGTGCCGATAGTTTAGAGGTTGTTTATCTATTGCGGTCCAAATTCCGGTGTTTATTGCATTATATTGGGTGCTATTGGAAAGCGTCGAGTTACGCCAAGCGTCGTTTATTTTCTGGTTAAATGATTTGTCGACAGCGGATCCTTACTTTGTGTTGCCGATTATTATGGGGGCAACGATGTTGGTGCAACATTATTTGAATCCTGCACCGATTGATCCGATACAGCAAAAGATGATGATGGTTTTGCCGATTGTGTTTACGGTGTTTTTTGCCTTTTTCCCGTCAGGTTTGGTTTTGTATTGGGTGGTTAATAATCTGTTGTCGATTGCTCAACAGTGGTTGATTACTAAGAAAAGAAATTTGCGGGGAATGTTTAAGCTTTTGGTAGGAGTCCAAGATTTATCTTGGACTCCGAATACCATGGAGATCGTCTTAATGAAGCGCACACGACTTGCAATACCCGGTATTTTTTTAGTGACTGTCCTTTCCAAAGTCTATGGAGCACCCGTCTATAGCTCAATGCCAGTATGATAACCCCCTAAAACCATACATGTAGGGTGGATTAAGCGGTAGCGTATCCACCTGATTTCTCTATAAATATCGGTGGATACGCTACATAAGCTAAAATTATTCTTGACGTCGTTCCTCCGCTAAACGCGCTGCCTCTGCCTGTTGTCTCGCATCATCATCTTCAGGTTCTTGATCGAGAGTTACTTGGGGTGGTATGACAGATATTGGTCCATTTCCGGAGAGCGTAGGTTGCGGTTTGAAATATTCCCATGCTGCAAAACTGGCAAGTCCCAGAACAATGATACTTCCACCGACTAAAACCCAGAAAAAATTCTTTTTTTTTGGAAAAAGCTCAGCTAAAAATTGAGTCGCCGTCGGCGTTCTATCATTCCGATCAAAAGCTAAAGCACGCAATAGTGCCTTATTTTGTTGAGGCTTTAAGCCATCAATAGGTTCGGGAGACTGCCCCTCATCTTTCGCCGTGGTTGCTTTTTTTCTATTAAAGGGGTGTTTTCCTGACAGTAACTCATAAGTCACGCAAGCTAACCCATAAATGTCATCACGCTGTTCGGGCTCCAAACCGAATAGCATTTCAGGGCTGGCATAAGCGTCGGTTATTGCGCCCAAGCTACCCGGATCCCGTTCCGACTGTTTCAAGGGTCGCGCAATCCCAAAATCAATAACTTTGGCAATCTTCTCATCAGGATCATAAAACACTTTAGCCGGTTTGAAATCCAAATGCACGATGCCTTCTTTATGGGCGTATTCCAGTGCTTCAGCCATATCCTTGATGATCGGCTTGGCTTCGATGAGGGATATGCCATTTTTGTGACTTTTAAGGAATTTGTTTAATGGAATTCCCTTTGAGAATTCCGTCACCATAAAAATGGTACAACCAAGGCGATCTAAACTATACGCTTTGACAATCTTAGGATGAGTGAGCCTTTTATAGCTGTGAATTTCACGCACCAGAGCTTTTAGCGCGTCAGGATGTCGCATGAAATCTAGACTGAAAAACTTAATGGCTACATGGCTCTCGCGTGCCTCCCCTGCCTCTTGAATCAAGTCGATGGCTTTCCAAACCACGCTTATGCTACCCTCGCCGAGTTCTTCTTCTAAGCGATAATTAGATCGAATGATCAGCCCCGGCTTGAGTTCTATCTCAATCTCATCACTGTGCGGCATCCAGCAACAAGACAAATTGTGGGAATTTTTCAGTTTTAAATCGCTTATTTGATTAGAATGGCAATACAATGTCTGCAAATTAGTCAAGGCGCGTAGCCGTTCTAAATCGCTTATTTGATTAGAATGGCAATACAATGTCTGCAAATTAGTCAAGGCGCGTAGCGGTTCTAAATTGTTTATTTTAGTATGTTGGCAATACAATGTCTGCAAATTCGTCAAGGCGCGTAGCGGTTCTAAATCGCTTATTTTAGTATGTTGGCAATCCAATGCCTGCAAATTCGTCAAGGCGCGTAGCGGTTCTAAATCGCTTATTTCATTTTTACGGCAAGACAATTTTTGCAAATTCGTCAAGGCGCGTAGCGGTTCTAAATCGCTTATTTCATTATAACTGCAACCCAATGTCTGCAACTTCGTCAAGGCGCGTAGCGGTTCTAAATCGCTTATTTTATTATAACTGCAATACAATTTATGCAAATTCATCAAGGCGCGTAGCGGTTCTAAATCGCTTATTTTATTAGAATAGCAACCCAATTCCTGCAACTTCGTCAAGGCGCGTAGCGGTTCTAAATCGCTTATTTCATTATAACTGCAACCCAATGTCTGCAAATTCGTCAAGGCGCGTAGCGGTTCTAAA
>JBDLJY010000377.1:0-6001 GCA_039714115.1 Pseudomonadota bacterium
TTATAACCCTAAAAAGATGGGTGTATATAGGTGTATTTTGTTAATAATCAATTATTTATAAAATAAATTATATGTGTATAAAATATTTAAATAGCAAGCAAGGTACAACCAAGCCAAATGATAACTGTTATTTTCATACTTTATGCACATAAAAAATGGTATTGAGCGAAGGAGCCGGCTTTCCGTGTGGTGTTGGATTATGAGTATTCGCCGGTGAGTGATATTACGTCAAAATCGACGGAGCATGGGGACTCAAAATGGGGCGACTCGAAAAATAACCGGAACTGACAAAATATCTTCATAATGAATTACATGGCAGAGATTTTAACTGGTTTATCTGTCATGTTGAGGTTTTTAGAACGCCGGAAGCGATTGAAACACTTGCTATCTTTTTTCTATATAACTATAAATCATGTCATTAAGCACACCCCTATGCACATTACTCAAAGAGGGAGCCATCGTAGATTTCCTTGTCGAAAAAGCTGCGACAAAAGCTCTCTCTATTTTCCAAGCACGATTCACTTTCACTGCCTTCGAAATCGCTAACGCTTATCAAAAAAGCTACAGCTATGCACTTGCTGCTTAATCCACCCTACATGAGCTTAACTTAATGGCATTGAAGCGTAGGGTGCGTCCCACGCACCAAGGTAAAGGTGTAGAGCATGGAAACACCCTACGCTTGCTGGCTGCCAGCATTTGGAGTCCAAAGCTTCAGCTTTGGATAAGCGGCGGGCTCGTCCAAAGCTAAAGCCTTGGACTCCAACAATGTCAAGTCAAAAAAAACTTGAACATCGAGATATATATATTTTTTTAAATCCCTGCGCTAATCAGATACGCTGAATATCCTAATCCGTTATTTCCGTAAATCCGTTGTACTATGTTTTTTAGCTTGCGGAGCACGACAATACTATATATAAAGTAAATTTGAGTTAGTTCGTGCGAAATAACTCAAATTCATATGATCTCGCTCCGCTCGTTACTTCGTTTCATGGACGAATCTCTCTTCATTGTATGCTCTCTGACTCCGGTTTTTGAATCAATGCCAGTATGATAAACCCCTTAAAATCAGACCTGCTGGGAGACCCATACCCAGCAGGTCGTTGTAAGTTAAGGTAAAAATTAACCTGACAGGTTTTTGACACCTGTCAGGTTTGTCTTAACTTAATGGCATTGGGTTTTTGAATGCCATATCGTGCCGCTAATGTAGGGTGGATATCGCTCAATGCCATTAACCATACATGTAGCGATAGCGTATCCACATGATTTCTATATAAATATCGGTGGATACGCTACATGAGCGGCATGATATAGCATTGACGCAGGCGCGTGGCAACCGGAGTAATCCCAGCTTGCAGCAGTGCAGGCATTCTTTGCGGAGCAAAGGGACGAGAACAAGGGTTTTTTCGCTCGTTGTCCTTAACTTAATGGCATTGATGTTTGCTATAATTTATAAAAAAATCCAACACAAACTATAAATCATGTCATTAAGCACACCCCTATGCACCTTACTCAAAGAGGGAGCCATCGTCGATTTCCTTGTCGAAAAAGCTGCGACAAAAGCTCTCTCTGTTTTCCAAGCGCGGTTCACTTTCACTGCCTTTGAAATCGCTAACGCTTATCAAAAAAGCTACAGCTATGCACTCGCTGCTATTTGTGCCGGGCTGGCAACGCCCGATCAAAAGTTTAGCTTTTTACAAAAATTAGCCCATTCCAAAGTTGAACGCGAATTCGCTGGGCAAATTGAGCAAGATTATTTGCAACCCTTCGCTATTGGGCGCGATGTTCAAGATGTCAGCGCATTGCGTCAACAATTGATTGGGCAAATTAAGGCATTACTTAAATCGGAGCCGATTTTTTCGGCAGAAAATCGCCGTTTGACTGATTCCGAATTAACTGCCTTTATTAATTATAAAGGTGGTTTAGCAATCACCGATTTAATTTTGGCAGAATTGGATGGCTGCGATGAAACGCTTTCAGCCTTTTTCCGCTTTGAAGATTTATTAGGCAACGCTACTCTCTTTTTTCTCCACGGGATACTCTGCTCAGATACTCGCACTAAAGATACTATAGCGGCGCTACAAAGAGAAGGTTTATTCTTGGAAATGCGCGAACTCGAATCTTCTCAAGAAGAACTCACTAAGCGCTTACAACATCAATTAGATGAACAAAATGCCAATGCCATGCAAGCCCTACAGGCGGGGAATTTTGCTCAAGCCAGCCAAATCACGTCACAATTGGAGCACTTGCAAAAGACTATTAAAGAGCTGCCTCAACGCTTAGATGCCACCCAAGCTGCTTGGCAAAGCACTCATCAACATTGGCTGGCATTTTCGGAGCGTTTTCAACATTGGGCGGGGTTGTTGAATTCTCAGCTCAATCAGGTGCTGGCGGAAACGGAGACATTGCATTGGGAAATCGAGGCGGTGCATGAAGACGATAAAGTCTTAGAATTGTTAAAACAGTTGATGGCGCGTTTTGATTTGTCAGTACGAATTAAAGCTAATGATGAATTCACGCATCACAACAGCACCAGTCTGAAACTGATTGAAGCCGCCGTTGCCGAATTGAAAGCTTTGCCTTTTCCTCATCCTTCCATGGTTATCATGGCGGGCAGTCTGTTGTCTTCGACAGGCGATATTGCTCAAGCGGAAAATTTATTTGTCCAAGCGCGAGATCAGGCTCGGAATAAGGCAGAAAAAGCTTTAGCTTGTTTTAATCTATTTCAAGTGCGACTGCGAAAGCAGGCATATACGCAAGCCTTAGCCGATTTGCAAACCGCGATAGACATTGATCGACATTATGCTTTGCATGACATCGACAAATATCCCATTGTGCAGCTTTTGGGTGCCGGCGGCATGGGATGTGTATTTCTATGCCATGATCAATGGGGTGAAAAAAAAGTGGTTGTCAAATGCTTTTGGGAGGGGCGCAAGGGCAAGCATCAAGAGGTTTTCGGAGAAGCGATGATCATGCGTCAGGTAGCGGGCGCGTATGTGCCAACCCCTCTGGATTGTGGATATGTAGATGCCCATCGACAGGCGCATCCTTATTTCGTGACAGAATATATTGAGGGTGCCTTAGATGGTGAAGCTTGGTTAGCCAAGTATGGAAAATTCGAGGTGCTGACAGGTATTGCGGTGGGCATAGAAATCGCCAAGGGTTTGCAAATGGCGCATGATAAAGGCATTTTTCATCTGGATTTAAAGCCAGCGAATCTGTTATTTGAGCAGAGGCTGACGGGTTTTAGGGTGAGAATTGTTGATTTTGGGCTGGCACGGGTGGCGACGTCGCGCCAAAGTGGTTTGACGCAATTTGGACAAACGATAGTAGGGACATTACTTTATGCGCCGCCGGAGCAAATAGGTGAGGGTGGCAAATTGGGTGCAAAAAGCGATTTATATGCTTTTGGGGTAACCTTGTATCGGTTAATGACGGGAGAAAAGCCGCGTTCTTTGAATCCGCGCCGTTTGGCTGAGGCTCCGTCGGCATTATTTGATTTGTTGTGCCATTGTAAGGAAGAAAATCCCGATCTGCGCCCGGCGACGGCGGGGGAAGTGGTTAAGCGTCTTGAAAATATTTTGGTGTCTGCGACGATTGTGGTTTCAGCAACGGGAAAGTGCCAAAGCATTAGTGCGGCTATTAAAAAGGCTAAAGCGGGTAGCCGTATTTTAGTTAAAGCGGGCGTTTACCAAGAGGAGTTGTTCATAGATAAACCGTTAGAGATTATCGGTGATGGGGAAGTTGTTGTTGAAAGTAAGAATGCAGATTGTATTTTTATGAAAACTGACTATGCCTTGGTACGTGGGCTGAGTTTGCACAATCGTGCTCAAGGGTATTATGCCGTCGATATTCCACAGGGGCAGTTAAGCTTGGAACATTGTGACATTACTTCGGATACGTTGGCTTGTGTCGGTATTCATGGTTGTGAGGCGGTGGGGATTCTCAGTCATTGCCAAATTCATGATGGTAAACGAAGCGGTGTTTTTGTTAATGATGAGGGCACTGGGCGGATAGAAAACTGTGATATTTTTGGTAATGCTTTGGCAGGGATACAAGTCAGGATGGGTGGCAATTCCGTTGTCAAGGATTGCCAAATTCATGATGGTAAAGGTAGCGGTGTTTTTGTTTATGAGAAGGGCACTGGGCGGATAGAAAACTGTGATATTTTTGGTAATGCTAATGCAGGGATAGAAATCAAGACGGGTGGCTATCCCGTTGTTAAGGATTGCCAAATTCATGATGGTAAACAAGCCGGTGTTTTTGTTAATGAGGAGGGCACGGGGCGGATAGAAAATTGTGATATTTTTGGTAATGCTTATGCAGGGATACAAATTAGTGAGGGTGGCTATCCCGTTGTTAAGGATTGCCAAATTCATGATGGTAAACAAGCTGGTGTTTTTGTTTTTGAGGGGGGCACGGGGCGGATAGAAAATTGTGACATTTTTGGTAATGCTTATGCAGGGATACAAATTAGTGAGGGTGGCAATCCCGTTGTCAAGGATTGCCAAGTTCATGATGGTGAAGGTAGTGGTGTTTTTGTTTATGAGGAGGGCAGTGGGCGGTTAGAAAACTGTGACATTTTTGGTAATGCTAAGAGAGGGATAGCAATCCAGACGGGTGGCAATCCCGTTGTCAAGGGTTGCCAAATTCATGATGGTAAAGGTAGCGGTGTTTTTGTTTATGAGGAGGGCTCTGGGCGGTTAGAAAACTGTGATATTTTTGGTAATGCTTATTCCGGGATACAAATCAAGACGGGTGGCAATCCTGTTGTGAAGGATTGCGAAATTCATGATGGTAAGCAAGACGGTGTTTTTGTTTATGAAAACGGCAGTGGGCGGTTAAAAAACTGTGACATTTTTGGTAATGCTTTGTCAGGAATAAAAATTATAGAGGGTGGCAATCCCGTTATCCAGAAATGTACCATTAAACAGAATGGTTGTAAGGCTGTATCGGTGTATAAAAATGGGGCAGGTAGGATAGAAGACTGCGATTTGCGAGATAACGTTAAAGGTGCTTGGGGTATTAGGTGGTTTTGTAAGGTGCGCCGCGGTGGGAATAAAGAATAACGAAGCGAGTTCCGTATTTTAAGGGCAACCATAAAGGATTGCCCCTACAGGAACCGTGATTTTTCGTAGGAGCATACCCTATCGGGTTTGCCCTTAACTTAATGGCATTGATTTTAGAAGTCGATTTCCAAGCTCGGGATACTTATGATGGGAAGGCAATCGAGAAAGTGCTTGGAACCTCATCGCAAACATAAATTGGTTTTTGTTTATGTTAATGATCATAACGAGGCTTATTCATCGGATGAATGTGCTGAATGGATGGAAGCCTTTTATGACACTCTGGATAGTGAAGTTTCTCCAGATGATTATAAGAATCCATACATCGGAGAAATGTTTGAACAAATCAAGGAAAGTGAGATTACACCTGATGAACGTGCAAAAATGAAGGAGGAAAACAACCAAGAAGAGGCGCTGCTGGAAGCAATGGAAAAAGCTCGCCAAAACTAAGAAAATACTGCCCGTAACTTGTTAGCTCTCGGTACTTTTTTTTACCGTTCCAAATCAATGCCATATCATAAATTAAAGAGTATATGACTATGAACGTGAATTCGCTGAGCAAGATTATTTGCAACCCTTCGCTATTCAGCGTGATGTTCAAGATGTCAGCGCATTGCGTTAACAATTGATTGGGCAAATTAAAGCATTGCTTAAATCGGAGCCGATTTTTTCGGCAGAAAAGCGCCATTTGACTGAATCTGAATTAACTGCTTTTATTAATTATAAAGGTAGTTTAGCAATCACCGATTTAATTTTGGCACAATTGGATGACTGCGATGAAACGCTTTCAGCCTTTTTTCGCTTTGAGGATTTATTGGGCAACGCTACTACTACAGGCAGGGAATTTTGCTCAAGTCAGTCAAATCACGCCACAGTTGGAGCACTTGCAAAAGACTATTAAAGAGTTGCCTCAACGCTTAGATGCCACCCAAGCTGCT
>JBDLJY010000378.1:0-5997 GCA_039714115.1 Pseudomonadota bacterium
AAGTGATGCACAATTTGGTCAAGTAAGTCCCAGGCATTAGGATCATTCAAAACATCCGCTGCAAAACGTATTTTCATGACCAAAACTCCTTTTGTGCTTTGCGAATATTTTTAACTTCTTCAAAATCTTCATAAAATACGCCTTGAGGCCATTTATCAACGTCGCCATTTTTCTCAATATGGATAGTTTGTATGCGTTCTCCCAAATTGGGATCATCATTAATCCAGTAAATAATAACCTGATTTGAATCAAAAGCTTTTTCTGCAATCCTACGTCGAATTCGTAGTAAAAAGTTTTCAGCGTGTGTTTCTATAATAAAGCGAGCATCACTGTGTTTAGCGGCTTCAATATATAAATCAGCCAAATCACCGTTGGCGCCGGGGTGGAGATGTAATTCTGGCTGTTCGACAATTTCAATCCTGCCATTTTTTCCGGTGATAGCTTCAAATTGACGTTGCACCACAATAGGTAAAATCTGTGCTATTCCGGTACCTACATCTGCTAGATTAATTTCTAAAGAGGGGTTATCAGGGCTTTTCATCACTAATGAAAAATCTTCACCTTCACCTTGTTTAGATAAGCCCAGTTCCCATCCACCTAAATACTGAGAAAACCATTCGCCAACGGCTTCCAGCACCCTACCTCGATTACGAAGAAAGTCATCACCCAGTAATTCAGCCGTTCTCGATCCACTTAAACCAACATTGTGCAATACCCCCCCCGGAAAACGGTACCTGCGTTGTGGTTCCTTGCGGAAGGGGCCAAGGTAGGTGATACGCGCCATTACTTCAGCCAAGTTTCTCCGGTTATCTTCGATTTGTGTAGCCAATTTCAAGAGTGAGTCAAACTGAGGCCAAAGTCCACGAAAAGAAACTTGGCATTTTTCTCCGGTTTCCTCTAAGCGATAAAGTGTCCTCTCATCCAATGGCTCTTTACCTATCCAAGATAGTGTACATTTGGGCTTTCCCATTTGTCTCAATTCAAAGCGCGAAATCAGTTGGAGCCGATATTCGTCAAAGTGTTGAACTTTTGCCCAGAATTCCATGGTTTGGCCGTCATCGTCTGTGAATGTAGCACCCATACCGACAGCACCATGAGGACTACGATTATGAATCAGATCAATAAAAGAGGTACCAAAATCAAGGCCATCAATTTCAAGCTCAAAGGGGCTTTCGGCACGTTCTGATAGCGCGTATGCCATCAACAAAGGTAGTCGAGTGATCACGCTTTTGCCTGAGCTATTGCGACCAATAATGATTGTCAGTGGCTTCACTTCAATAGTTTCGCGCTTAGAGAAGGCTTTATAGTTTTCAAATGATAGGGCGGATAGTTTCATATATTATCTGACCATTAAACAAAGGTGTAGTTTTAAAGATTTATCGGCACAAAGAAAGCTTAAAAATGCTTTATTATAAGGTATTTTGGAGTCAATGCCATATCGTGGCGGCAAGGCGACGGTACCCGCTGGTTAATTTTTCGTATGTGTGATTGGATATATTCAATTTAAACCGCGTCTTGCAGATAGCCTAGTTCAACTGCCGTTTAGGCGAATGTCTTCACGATCCATGCCTCGAAGTTTGGGCAAAGGTTTGGCGATGATCGCGGTGAATTTACATTTGCTTAAAACGATGGTTGCCCCTTTTTTCTAACTAAGCTTTAGACGCACGAACTAACTCAAATTTTAACTAAAGAAGTCGGAGAAATTAGCTTAATTCAGTACCATCTCTTATTAATGATTAACTGCTTGAGTGTTAAATATCTAGTATCAATACCCATTGCGTTATGAGTAGCTATTATATCTTTGCCACCATCACGAGTGCGTTTTGTTAGTTCTACATTAAAGCCTTGTGCTCTGAACAGTTCAGCAATAACTTCTTCAAACTGTCTTGGTAAAATCTTATATATATAACTATTATCTTTCTGTATTAATGAGATTAGTTCCTTCTCAGTTAAAGTCTCTACTCTCTTATCACAGATGTCACGTTTTTTCTTTCTTCTTGTTTAACTAACAATAATTGTTCTTCTGTTAATTGTTCAATAGTCATCTGTTTTCTCTTTTTAGTATCAATAACATTATTTGCTCCATGTGTTACATAGTTATTTGTAGACATAAACAGTATCTCCATAAATATTTTGCTTAAGCGATCAAATATTTCACTTATTGACATCTTACGCTTATATCTCAACCCTATTAATATTCGTTTAACTAACAATAATTGCTCTTCTGTTAATTGTTTAACTGTTACACAGTCATTTATAGGCATAAACAGTATCTTCATAAATATTGGACTTATAATCTACTCGTGACTATATTTATATATACCGATAGGGGATTCGTGCGGGGGTATGGGGCAATGCCAGTATGATAAACCCCTAAAATTCAGACCTGCCAGGTATCCAAAACATGGCACGTTGTAAATTCAATGAAAAATTAACCTGACAGGTTTTTGACACCTGTCAGGTTTGTCTTAACTTAATGGCATTGGGGTATGGGGGGCTGGAGGGTTTGCAACTCAATGCCATTGGTTGCCCGCCCCTACGAAGTGGTTGCCCCCGTGAGGGATTAGGGGGGGGCAACCACAAGGGTATGCCCCTACGAGGTTGCCCCTTTTTTCTTTTAGATGTGCGAAATAACTCAAATTCAGATTCACGGACGAATCTCTCTTCATTGTAAGCTCTCTGGGTATAAATCAGTACGACTAATTCAGTTGTTTCGGGAAATCCGCTCCGCTCCATTCCCGAAACAACGACGAATTTTAATCACAATGGTTTGCTCCGCTGATTGGTTGTAGTTGTACTAAATCTGAAGGTTGGTAGATAAGCATATATTAGTACAACTAATTATGAAATAAACGAATTTTAGGTAATCACAATGGTTTGCTCCGCTGATATCAGGTGGAGTCGCGATCTCGCTTAATCCACCCTACATGTATATCCTTACATTATTAGTTGTTTCGGGAATGGAGCGGAGCGGATTTCCCGAAACAACTGATAATATTTTTGGGCTCTCCGTTTGAAAATTTACATTTGCTTAAAACGATAAGCATAGGCACGACTGACTATCAGCGTTTCTTGATGTTCATGCAGTTTTAGCAAAAAACGTCCTTGAAAATCCTTATTGACGCGGGCAATCGCGCTGACTCGTACAATCGTGCCGCGATGGATGCGCCAAAATTCATTGGGGTTTAAGCTCGTTTCTAGTGTCTTAATCGCTGTTTTGATCAGCCATTGTTTTTCTGCTGTGACGACAGTGGTGTATTTGTTGGCTGCTTGAAAATAGTCGATTTCATTGATGGGCAATATGTAAATTTCGTCTTGATATGCTACTTTTATCCATTGTAGATGGGGTTCTGTGGTTTGTCGTTGTAAGGCTTGATAATCGACGGAGGGTTTGTTGTCCAATTGTTGTTGTAAACGCATAATGGTTTTTTGTAGGCGTTCTTGAGTCACGGGTTTGAGCAAGTAATCTATGGCTGCATTTTCAAAGGCTTGTATCGCGTATTGGTCATAAGCTGTAATGAATACGATATGACAAGCTCCGTTCAGTTGTGCTGCCACTTCTATTCCTGTCATGCCGGGCATTTTAATATCTAAAAAGGCAATGTCTGGTGTTTTTATCGTTATTAATTCAAGGGCTTGTAGTCCATTGCTGGCTTCTGTGCAGATTTCAAGGTTTGGCCATAAAGTCGCTAATTGTCTTTTCAGATAGCTGCGTAGCGGTGCCTCGTCGTCGGCAATCAGGGCGGTTATAGTCATTTGGGTGGCTCGATATGTATGGATAGAGTGACTTGCACTCCGCAAGGAGTGTTTTGTTGTATGGTCATTTTGGCGCGGTTGCCATAAAGGGCACGTAGTCGCGCTCTGATGTTATTTAAGCCCATACCGTTTCCTAGTTCTCCTTGTAAACCAATTCCTGTATCTTTGATTGAAATTTCTAGTTTTTTTTGTTGAGTTTTGGCGGTGATATGGATCGTTCCGCCGGCTATGCTTGGTGCTAGTCCGTGTTTGATCGCATTTTCTACCAGGGGTTGTAATAATAAGGGGGGCAAGTTGATGGTTTGAAGTGGTTTGGGCACTTCTATCAGATAGTGCAAACGTTCGCCCATGCGTATGCTGTGAATGTCAAGATATGCACGCAATAATGCTAGTTCATCGCCAAAAGTGCTTTGTTCTTGACGAGTGCGTGTTAATGAGGCGCGTAAGTAGTGGGTAAAGCGTTCTAGCATGATTTTTGCGCGTGGCGGTTCTTCATCAATGAGACTTAAGATATTTGATAAGGTATTAAATAAAAAATGGGGCTCAATCTGAGCTTGCAAAAGTTTCAAACGGGTTTCTGTTAAATTTTTTTCGTCAGCCAAGCGTTGCAAAGTGGCTTCTTGCAAAGCAAGATTTTTTTCTGCTATGGTGGTACGTGCATAAAAATAGTAGGAAATGATGGTGCCGAATATTAAAGTGCAGGCTAGTAGAATAAATGGTAAGTTAGGAGAGTCTGCAATAAGTTGTTTTAAGTCATTGCCGATAATCTGGTTGGCTATGAAAATTCCGATGATGCCACCCATTGGTATGGAAATTAGGAATTTCTTTATATCAAACTTACTCAGCTGCCGTATCATAAGTAAGGCATAGGAGATAAATAGGGTACTTAAGCCAATGCTGTGAGAATATATCATATTGATTGTTAGTGATTTATCAATTATTAATAGTAAGAATACGGCGATTATGCTGTTGAATAGTAGGGTGAGTAGTAACTCGGTTATGAGTCTTTTTAGTGAGGTTGTGGTTTTCATAATAGTTCATTTTCCCAACACAAAAGCAATTTCCCAAGCCAAATAAACGACAAAATCGTCCAATCCCGCACGAAAAGCAGAATCGGCACTGCCTCCGAATGTCCGCACACCTAATTCTAAATTTTGTTGATTGCGTTCGTGCTTTATTGATGCGGTTAATGTCCATCCATCGTCTTGTGGTGTATAAAGCCAGTCTAGGGCTGTGTCCACAATGTCACCGTCATGGGAAAGTCGCAATAGTAGGTTTTGTTGTCGTAAATTTGCTCCGATATTTGGTAGTCGTTGGGAGTTGTTTGAATAGGCGGCGTTATCAAACCAAAATTCTCCTGATAATGAGGTTCCGTTTGTGTGTGTCCAATTGAGTCCTAGTATAGCATTGATTCCGTTGTTAAACTTTAATGGGCTGGCTGTTAGATGTTTGTGGTAGCGGTGTTGATATAAAGCGGAGCTGTACCATTGAAGATTATCATTGATAATGTGGCTGAAGCCGATGCCGGTTTCTAGTTTGTTGTGTTTACTGAGACGAGCGACAGCGTGTATGTCTGTATTGTCCCATAGTTTGTAGTATTTGAATGCGAGAGATTGTTGATCTAATCTGTCGTTGTCTTTTCGACTTAATGGGTTGACATAGGCAAGGGTGAAGGCGCTGCCCTCTTGGCTGAAGTAGTCCCAAGCGATCAGTGGTACGCCTTCTAAGGTGGGTGAGTAGAGCAAACGACGATCTTCTTGTTCTAGCACATCAAGGGGACGATATCCGTAGCCTATTCCCCAACTCATGATTTTTTTGCCAAAACTAATTTCTTGATTGGCGATCAGGGTATCATAGTATAGTTCATTTAGTATGATTTCATTGTCATATTTGGTGTCCGTGATACCGGTTGCTAGAAAATTAAATCCGCCTTTTTGATAGTGGGTTTCTAGTTCTTGGCGACTATGGCTACCTTGATTGGACTGATGATATTCCGGTATGAGCCGTAAGGTGGTTGTTAATTCGTTGGCTTGGGTTGATAGTGTTGCTAGTAGTAGTGATGTGATATAAATTGTGCGCGACATTTTATGAAATCCTGTAAGTAAGATAGCCAGCCGAGGTGTAGGCGATAAATCGCCTACTACGAACGCTTAATTTTATGGCATTGACGCGGAGCGTCTTGCAAGGAGAGCCAGAGATCAATGCCATTAAGTTAAGCTCAAAACATTCTTTTGTAGGGTG
>JBDLJY010000379.1:0-5990 GCA_039714115.1 Pseudomonadota bacterium
TGCTGAAGTGGCGGCTAAAATGATCGATAAGCCGATTGTGATTGTGGGTGGACATTTGCATCTGCCGATTAATACTGAGGGGCTGAACGTTGTTGATAATTCGGTGCCTATCCTAGAGGCAATGCCATTAAGTTAAGGACAACTTATTGATTTTATTTAAAAATAATTTAAAAAATCGGATTTTTGATGGAGCATCTATGCCAAAAAATCCGATTTTTTCAAAAAATCGGATTTTTGACGGAGCTTGGCATAGCAAAAAAAAATCCGATTCGGACAAAATTGATTTGCTTGCTTAAAAAAATCAATCAGTTATCCTTAACTTAATGGCATTGGAGGGATTAGGTGCGTTTGACGGCGGCATTGTTCTTAGCTTAAGACGCGATTGAGACGATTGAATCAGATTCACGGACGAATCTTTATTCATTAGATAATCTCTCATCTTGAATCTTTTATTAAAACTGATATGAACATTCGTACTTAATTGCTTGGATGTTTTGAAGGCGTAAATAAACCGGTATGAACATTACTCCGTTTATATTATATATAAGAATCTGTGCTGAGACTTTAAGCAATAATCTATTGCGTAGCCATGTTTTAACATTGGAAGTCGTACAGCACAGCCTTTGCAATTGTACAAATCTATCCTACAGGTTAAATCTTGGAAGTGATTTAAATTCAATCGTCTCGATTGTGGCTCAAGCTTAGAACAATGCCGTCGTCAAGCGTGCCGTGAGGGATTAGGTCAATGCCATTAAGTTAAGGACAACTTATTGATTTTATTTAAAAATAATTTAAAAAATCGGATTTTTGACGGAGTGTCCATGCCAAAAAAATCCGATTTTTTCAAAAAATCGGATTTTTGACGGAGCTTGGCATAGCAAAAAAAAATCCGATTCGGACAAAATTGATTTGCTTGCTTAAAAAAATCAATCAGTTATCCTTAACTTAATGGCATTGATACGTTCCCTACAGTGTCATATATACCAAAGGGATTAGGCTTGAATGAACCAACTGGTGCTGTATATTTCCAACGATCTTTTCCTTTTTTAGTGTAGCCATAATTAGCATACTCATGAGAGGCTGTGTTGCCCCACCAGTACTTAGTCTTTGTCCCAGCACGAGCCGCATATTCCCATTCAGCCTCCGTAGGCAAGCGATACTTTTTACCAGTTTGTTTGCTTAACCATTCTGCATAAGCGGTTGCATCGTTCCAAGACACATTAATTACCGGACGATTGCCACGCCCCCAGCCTTCATCATCAGGCTTGTTTCAAGGCAGATAACGAAGTCTCTAATTCTGGCAACTGAGTAGAGCCGGAACTTACTGAGCGTAAACCTGCTAAATAATGCTCCGCTGAATCAAAAAGACATGCTGGATGGCAAAAACGACAAAGCCATCCAATCAATTTCAATTATCCGCGAGGGCAACCACAAGGGATTGCCCCTACGAATAAATGATGACAAATTTAAGAATGAAAGATCCCTCCTTTCGTCGGGACACAGCATCAAAATTTTTGTAGGGTGGGCAAGCGGGCACCACGATCTTTCATTTAACCAAGAGCTATCCGCCCGCTTGCCCACCTTTCGCAAATACAAATTAGACTTCATAACCGTCGTTTTGTTAATATTACAAAACAGCATCAAGCCGATGCAACTGGTTTTAAATGAGTTTTTCAAAAGGCTAGACAATGGTATTATGGTAAGAAACCGTGCTTCCACTCAGGCCCGTCGTCACCTAAAAGCCACAGCGTTTGTAACGTTAAAAGTCAAAAGCAATTTTAGCTCCGTTGATATTAGTACAACTAATTATGAAATAAACTAATTTTTTGCAATTACAAAGGTTTACTGATTGGTTGTTTTTAATTCGTTTATTTCTCAATTAGTTGTACTAAATATGGTTTGAAGCAAGTGTAGGGTTCTACACCTTTGCATCGGTGCGTGGGACGCACCCTACACTCGCTACACCACCAGGCGCCGCCGCATAAGCAATCACAGAACCTGGAATCGGCATTTCCATTGATAAACCTTGCATCATGTCGCCTTTGGCTCGCTTTTTAAGAGCTTCGGGTAAATTACGGCAGGCATCTAATATGATGATATTAATTTTATTCTCCGCCGCTTCCATGCTGTCTAAGATATAACCAGCCGGAACAGTTTCATAAGGCAATTGCCAAGTTTCCTTTAAAGACTCGACATCCACGGGCAACATGTAATTAACACCCTTATGCTGGATGCCATGTCCAGAGAAATAGAACAAACCAACGCCTTTGTTATCGCGCAATTTGTTACTAAACTGAGTAATAGCGGTTTTCATTTCTCGCTGGCTAAGATTGGTTTTTTTAACTACCTCAAAACCTAATCGGCGCAAAACCTTCGCCAAATCAGTAGCATCTTTCGCAGGGTTGTCTAAAACCAAATCTTCTTGATGATAGGCAGAATTTCCAATCACTAGGGCAGAGCGTTGCTGCATATCAGCCATAGCTTTAGTAGCTAGGAGCCCTATAAATAACACAAGTAGGCTTTTGAATCTCATTATGAATATCCTCGTTTGAAAATTTGTAAACTAAATACAAAATTTATGGAATATCAATTTTTGTTTCGGGAAATCCGCTCCATTCCCGAAACAACTGATAATCGATCAGTTCATAGGGAAGTTAAGGGAGCCTAGCGAGCCGAAAACCAACATCCCCATAACCCTCAGCCGGACGCCCCCCCGAAACGGTACGCCGCCCGCGACATCCTAGCATCATTATCCCAAGAACCCCCACGCAGCACAAAATCGCCTTCATACTCAGAACATGTCCACTCCCACACATTGCCCACAGTATCATACAACTTAAAAGCATTCGGCGCAAAAGAACCAACTGGTGCCGTCATACGTTTCGCATCCCAACCCCATTCAGCACCACACCGATTACAAGCGGCACGATTCTTACCAATATCATTGCCCCACCAATACTCAGTCGTCGTCCCCGCCCGTGCCGCATACTCCCACTCAACCTCAGTTGGCAAACGATATTCTTGCCCAGTTTGCTCACTTAACCATTCCGCATAAGCCGTTGCATCGTACCAAGACACATTAATCACCGGACGATTACCCCGCCCCCAACCCTCATCATCAGGCTTATTTCTACCAGTCGCCTCAACAAATTTATCATATTCCGCAAAAGTCACCTCATAACGCCCCATAGCAAAACGCCCAACAGACGCAACCTGCTCATCATCCTGAATATCCCCCATTTGAAAACGCCCCCCTGCTATCCACACCATCTGCGGAGCCTTACTACCATCCAACAAACGATCATAGAACACCTTACCAGCAAACAAAACCTCTAACCCTGGCAACTGAACAGAGCCAGGACTCACCTCACGTAAACTC
Source organism: Pseudomonadota bacterium (assembly GCA_039714115.1). Classification (GTDB taxonomy): domain Bacteria; phylum Pseudomonadota; class Gammaproteobacteria; order Beggiatoales; family Beggiatoaceae; genus Thiomargarita. Next base: position 3,380 of record JBDLJY010000379.1, read on the forward strand.
GCCAAATAACGCTCCGCTGAATCAACTTGCCTCTTTTTCAAAGCTCCCCGCACCAAATCCACATAACGCATTTCAACTTTATCCAAACCCGCCAACGCCTCAACATTCCTCGGCTCCTTTTCTAACACAGCCTGATAACACCCCCATGCCGAGTCACTGCCACCACTTAAACGATCATCATCAAAATACCTCTGGCACACACCCAACAACACCTTCGGCCCTTCTGACGACAATTTAGAATTATCAACGACTTGCCCTTTCAGATTGGCAGACTTACCAACCACTACAGCTAAGTGACTTTGATCCTGCACACCTTTGACCGCAGGGCTAGAAAAAACCGAAGCTCCGTCACCCTCTTTTATACAAGCGGTTGCCAGGAACCCTAAAATGATAAATAACACAAACAAGCTTTTGACTTTCATTATGAATATCCTCGTTTACCAATAATATTATTAATCAATATATAATAATTTTGATAAAATCTCTACAGAGCATTCAATAAAGAATGGGCTCAGCGCGAGGAAAGAAATTGCGCTCCGCAGCCCCTTTTTTCTCAGGCTTGTCGTCCAAAGGCGGGTTATAGCGGCGCGTATGGTTGAAATGGTGGCTCCAACCATCACAAGATGGGTATTTAGCAATCCCTTGTTAAATCCGCTCCATTCCCGAAACAACTGTTTAAGTTAAGCATAAGTTTTGGTGGATACGCGGGCAAACCCGATAGGTGCTTTTTTTCCACTTAAGTATAGTTGTTTTTTTTAGTGATCAGGAGCGTACCTTGCACAGAATTTTTGTGATATGATTGATTTTTTTTGATCGTTCCCCAACTGAATTTTAAGCATAACAAGGAATCAACAATGAGACATTTCCATTCTTATGGTCCAGTTGATTGTCAAGAGCACTTTTGTGTCCAACGTCAAGCACTGGTTGCACAGGGGGTTGAGCAGCTTATTGGTAAGCCTGAAAAAGGTGGTCATTATTTTACCATCTGGGCTCCGCGCCAAACGGGCAAAACTTGGCTGATGAGACAAATAGAGCAAGTCATCTCACAGCAATATCCAGAGGATTTCACTGTCTTTAATTTCTCATTGGGTAGATTGAGAGGAATGAAGGATTCTCTCCCAGAAGTTGATTTTCCACCCGCATTTGGCAGGCTCATCAAGAGCCTTTTGCCGGGACACCCTGATCCCCAAAACTGGGATGAATTTGCACAACTCTTCTCAAAAACCGAGGGACTTTGGGATCGTCCGCTTATTCTATTGATAGATGAAGTGGATACTATTCCACTGGCTTTGATAGATTTAATGGTTGCACAATTTCGTGAGTTGTATCTTGATCGTAAAAACAATTGGTTGCATGGATTGGCATTGATTGGCGTTCGAGCGGTACTGGGTATTGAGAGTCAACGGGGCTCTCCGTTCAATATTCAAAAATCGCTGAAAGTGCCGAATTTAACGCCTGAAGAAGTCAAGGAGTTATATCAGCAGTATCAAGAAGAAAGCGGTCAAAAAATTGAACCGGCGGTAGTCGAGCAAGTTTATCAAACGACAAAAGGACAGCCCGGTTTAGTGTCATGGTTTGGAGAATTGCTGACTGAAAAGTATAATCCGGGTGTAACGCTTGATGAAGAAACCTGGAAACTGGTATGGCAGTTTGCCCGAACAAGAGAGCCTAATAATACCTTATTAAATCTGATTGCCAAAGCGAGAGAACCGGCGTATCAGGATTTTTTGACTTCCTTGTTTACAACGTCGAATGTTCCTTTCTTTTTTCATCAACCTAAACACAATTATCTTTATCTTCATGGATTGATTGAGCCAACTCTTGAAACGTCGTCAAGCGGTGAAAGGCAAGATGTTTGCCGTTTTACTTCTCCGTTTGTTCAACGTTGTCTTTATGATGCCTTAAGCAATGAGATTATAGGATCAGAAATGCCGATTCTCGCACTAGAGCCCTTGGATGAACTCACTGATGTTTTTGGGGGTACGGGCGTAGGGGCAATCCCTTGTGGTTGCCCGCCCCTACTCAATTTGCCAGCCTTGTTGACAAGGTACAAGGACTATTTGGTTCGCCTAAGAGAAAAAGGTATTAATCCTTGGAAAGAGCAACCACGTCGGAAAAAAGATTTTAAATTAACGGAGTCTGTGGGACAATTTCATTTGTTTACTTGGCTTAAAGAAGCTGTAGGTAGGCGTTGTGTGGTGAGTCCTGAATTTCCTACTGGCAATGGAAAGGTTGATCTGCATCTTCAGTGTGGCAAGCAACGAGGCATTATCGAAGTCAAAAGCTTTGTAGATAGCTATCAAATTAAATATGATCGTGAGCAGGCGGCTGATTATGCTAAAAATTTGGGCATTTCAAGCGTGACTATTGCTCTGTTTATTCCGGTTCTTGAGGAGTCTGTTCTTGAGAAATTGTCAACTCAAGAGATGGTTTTGGGGGTTGAGGTGACGGTTGTTGCGATTGGGTGGGTTTGAAAAACTAATAGATGGCGCGTGGGAACCATAAAAAGAAATCATATTTTTTGAAAAAATCGGATTTATAGTGCTGACACTATGCTATATCGTGTCGCCTTGAGTCAATGCCATTAAGTTAAGACAAACCTGACAGGTGT
>JBDLJY010000380.1:0-5978 GCA_039714115.1 Pseudomonadota bacterium
GATATTCAGTTGTTTCGGGAATGAGGGACGATTTCCCGAAACTTAGCATCTTAGCATTAAAATACGTCCAAGATAAATCTTGGACTCCGAAAACCACGAGATTATTGTTCCTTAAAACTCTCGATAGCAGCAGCTTCACTTTCAAAAATCTTGAAGACTTGTTGCAGTCGAGTCAGCTTGATTAATGAATGTACAGGGACTGTCAAATTCAACAACACAACATCCCCATTTTTAGTTCGTGTCGCTTTTAGGGCTGAAACTAACACCGATAAGCCACTGGAATCCATGAAAGTCACATCGGCGAGATTTAAAACCACTTGAGCTTGCCCTGCTTCAACCACTTCCAACAATTTTTTCCGTGCCTCGGTGACAGGTGCTCCCATCACCAATCTGCCTGAAAAATCTATAACATCAACGTTGTCTTGAGTACGATGAGTTATTTGCATCAATCTTTCTCCTGTCTATTTAGTCAAAATATTTTGTCATCTGCAAAGTATGTGTTCCCCCATCACTGTGGTAATTCACTTTATCCATCGTTGCTTTTATCAAAAAAAGCCCCCTACCACCTTCATCTAATCGCATGACATCATCAGGCTCAATTTCTGTCACACTGCTTCTATCTGCTTGCAACAAAATGGGCTCCATTCCAACACCGGTATCACTGAGGCTCATAGTCAAATATTCATCTTGCAACGAGATAGTTAACCATATCGGGTGGCTAGATTCTCCTTTATAACTATGAAGAATCACGTTATTGACTGCTTCAGTCACCGCTAATTGTACCCCATCCACTGAGGCCTGCGAAAGGGAAGTGAACAAACATAATGCCCGTACACATTCAGTGACTAATTCTACATTTTCGGTATCACTATTAATCTTTAAGCTTAGTTTTTTCATCAGTTATCAGTTATCAGTTATACTTAACTAGGCCACAAACTAAACTTTTCTGTCATTTCGACGATAGGATAAATCTGAGAACGGCTATAGATTTCTCCTATCGTCGCAACGAAGTAACGCCAGTAAATGACAAAAGCGCAAGTTGTGCCTGTGCTAAGTATATCAGTTATAAAAATATTCCTCTTACAGTTTTCATAGTCGCTCAAATGCCAACATTGTCACATCATCGTCAAAAGCACTATTGTTATGCCATTTTTTCAAGCACGTTCCTAGTTCTTCTAAAACCTCTCTTAAAGGTTTATCGCTAGTTTCCTCTATTAACCGTAATAGGCGTGATTCTGAAAAGAATTCGCCAGCACAGTTCATACATTCAGTGATGCCATCGGAATAGATAAAAAAACGATCCCCCGGTTGTAACTGTATGCTAAAACTATCATAATTGAAATTTGGCAACATGCCGACAGGAAAACCGCCCTCTCCACACAAACGCGCCTGACGAACAGCGCGTAATAAATGCACCGGCTTAGGATGTCCAGCTTGAGTCAAGCGAATTTCTCCACTCGCTTGATGAATATACCCATAAATCATAGTAAAATAACTGCTTTGCTCTATATTGCCTTGAAATTCATGATTCAAAGTAGCAACCACCTTTTCAGGTGCTATCGGTAACAAACAACCCTGTTTACTAGGCTGTAGCAGCAATTCCCTTTGAGCAGGGTTATTGGCAATACGATGATAAAGCGCAAATGACAAAAGGGCAGAACTGACACCATGCCCAACAACATCCAATTGATAAAATCCTAAATATTCATTACCCAGTTCAAAATAGTTAAACATATCACCTGCCACAAAACTGCTCGGATAAAAAAACCAATCGAATTGGGTTTTTCCTAGCGTACAAGGTTTGGGCAACAGAGATTTTTGCGTGGTTGCGGCTGCCTCCAAATCCCGACTTATTTGATCATAAGCAAATTGTATTTTGCGCTGACTCTCCGCTAATGCTTGATTACGTTTGGCTAATGTTTGTTCCAGTTGGATAATCCGCTCACCGGCACTGAGCCGAACACGTAATTCATCTTTATCAACTGGTTTGACTAAAAAATCATCCGCCCCCGCTTCCATGCCCTGTATGACGGCGTTTTTATCTCCCTTTGAAGCTATTAAAATAAAATAGATATAAAATGGCCAATTTGCTCCGCGAATAGCTTGACACAATTGTATGCCATCCATCATCGGCATCATCCAATCACTTAATACCAAAAAAATCTCGTGCTGCTGCTGTAAAATTTCCCAAGCTTGTTGTCCGTTATCCGCAAGAATGACTGTATAACCAGAATTTTCCAGCCAATTTTTCAGCAAATTCCGCACAGTTAGGCTATCTTCAACCAGTAAAATTTTCATATTTCATCGAAATAACATAATAGATTGTTTGAGGCTTGCAAGATTTATTCCATAGAACACAGGTGATGATATAGTCCATAAAAATTGGACATCCAAGATAAATCTTGGACTCCTAAAATGTCCCTTAAGGAGCAATTGTGGTAGGAGTCCAAGATTTATCTTGGACGTCCATGGACTCCTACCCCTCCATTGGCATATCTTCATCAAGCAACCTAACTAATTCGTCACGCAAACAATCAAGTTGATCCGCAGAATACAGCGCATGATTGTTATGATCGGTAATAAAGAAAATATCCTCAACACGGGTACCAAACGTCCCAATTTTTGCCTTCTTAACCCGTACTTCACAGCTTACAAACGCTTGTGCAATACGCGATAACACGCCGGGGCGGTCAGAGGTATTAACCTCCGTAATAGTATGGTTATTAATATGATCTTGTGTAAAAGTGACACGGGTGGGCACAGAAAACTGCTTGATGTGTATAGGCACACGGCGGCGGATGATCTCAAACTGCAAATTGCTATCATCGCGAATCAACGCTTGTTTGAGTTCTTGTAAAATATCGCTAACACGCTCACTCTCATTGTTCTCCAAAATCGTATAACCACTAATAGTATATTCGCCTTGAGTGGGAACGATATAAGCATCAACAATGCTCAAATTGTGTTGTTCTAAAAAAAAGGTCGTGGCAGCAAACAAATAATCACGATCTCGCGTGATCATAATAAATTTCGTGCCACCCTTGGCATCTTCGCGCTCTAACACGATGGGAATATCAGGATGAGTCTGGTTTAAAATAGCTTGTGTTTCGGTGGCAACGTTTTGCGGTGCAGAATACAAGAAGTATTCATCGCCTAATTCTTTCCATAAGGCGGAGAGACGTTCATTATCTGTCTCATTCAGTAATAAACGACGTGCCTTCTTCTTAATATTCTGAATGTGAAGTTGTTTATCTAAGACATGCCCTTTATCTTGCTCCAAAATGGCATGTGTTTTATGGTAAAGTTCAGTGAATAACGCATCTTTCCAACTATTCCACAAATCGGGGCTAGTCGCCCTAATATCTGCGACAGTCAGCAGATATAAATAATCAAGGTGCGTCGTGTCTTCAACAGCTTGGGCAAAGGTTTTAACCACATCGGGAACGTCGATGTCTTGACGTTGTGCCGTGGTAGACATGAGTAAATGATTGCGTACTAACCATCCCACAAAACGGGCATCGTTGTCGCTTAAACCATGCAGTTTACAAAAATTCAAGGCATCTATTTCGCCTAATTTGGAATGATTGCCACCCCGCCCTTTAGCAATATCATGGAACAAAGCCGCTAGATGCAACAATTCTGGTTTGGGGATAGACTGTATCAGTTTTGAACAGAACGGGAATTCGTGAAAGAACTCGGGCATATTCAAACGTCTGAGATTACGCACCACAAAGAGCGTGTGTTGATCAACGGTGTAAACATGAAATAAATCATATTGCATTTGCCCCACGATTTTACCAAAGGCGGGAATGTAGGCTGCAAGAATACCATAATGGTTCATGCGCTGTAGTGCATGGGTTAAGCCATGCGGTTGGCGGAAAATTTCAAAAAACAGGCTCCGCGCCCGCAAATCATTTATAAAAACATTATCAATCAAATAGTTATAATGAATAATCAAGCGGATGGTAGCGGCACGCATTCCCTTAATCTCTGGATGTTGTTGCATCAAGAGAAAAATTTCTAGCAAGGCAAACGGATAATTCACAAAGACTTCATCGTGAGTCACTTCGATAAAGTCATTACGAACTTGAAAGCGTTTGTTTAAGGGATAAACTTTTGCGGGGGCATCTGCATATAAAATGGCTTCGTGAAACAATTGCAAGAGCATGTCATTGAGCGTGCTTATCTCCTTGACAGTGCGATAATACCGCTTCATCAATTTTTCAACGCCCAAGCCGGCGTCATCATCTTCATAGCCAAATGCCGTGGCGAGGATGCGTTGATATTCAAACAGCAATCGATCTTCGTTCCGTTTAATCGTCAAATGTAAGCGGCAGCGAATATCCCAGAGAAATTCTTGTGCCTTGCTCAGGGTTTGATATTCCTTTTCACTTAAAAAACCATGTTGCACCAAATCATGTAAAGTCGTGGCACCGAAATAGCGTTTAGCCACCCAAGCTATCATTTGAATGTCGCGCAATCCGCCGGGACTTTCTTTGATATTGGGTTCTAAATTACAAGTGCTGCCATCATATTTAAGATGACGTTGAGTTTGCTCTTCGATTTTAGCGGCAAAAAAGTTTTTATGAGACCAAATGCGATTGGGTGCGATGACGGCTTGCAAGCTTTGAAACAAGGGCTCGTCACCGGTGAGCAAACGCGCTTCTATGAGATTAGTCGCCACCGTAATATCAGCCGCCGCTTCTTGCACGCACTCCTCCAATGTACGCACACCATGCCCAACTTTAAGGCGCAAATCCCACAACAATCTCAAAAAATTTTCAATACCGTCCTGCGTCTCTGCATCCATTGCCGATTCTAACAAAATCAACAAATCGACATCGGAGTGGGGATGCAATTCTCCGCGCCCATAACCGCCTACGGCGATAAGCGCTATTGTATTATTCTTAGGCACAGAACAAAACTGTTGCCAGACTTGTAACACGATTTGATCGACTAACCAAGCGCGTTGGAGTACATAGTTAGTTGCATCCTGATGGGCTTGAAAACGTTCCTTGAGTATGTCATGTCCCCGCTTTAAGGCATCGCGAAATACCTTAATATCTGGGGTGCTGGTTTTTAAATCGCTTTCAAACTGTTGGGGGTTGAAAAGTTCAATATTGGTATAATTGGTTGTGTACATTTACTGATAGGACTCCTTGTTAACAACCCCTAAGCCCTTCGGGACTTAGGGGCTTGTAGGGGAAACCTTATAAGCCCAGTTGACCAGGTTAAGTGTTCATTCACTACGTTAGGGGCGAATATATAGGCACTCCGTGATGCCTCACCAGTTGCGGACTCTGCGGTAAGTCATTAAATAGTCGTAAGGGTTTAAAGACAGTGTGGCTTACATATAAACCGTTCTATAACATTGCCGAGGTGATTTTTACCCGCGCAAGCGGTGTGAGGTAACTCATTATGCAAAAAGTTTTTGTTTTAGATGCAAAGAAAACCCCCTTGATGCCTTGCCATCCAGCAAGGGCACGGGAATTATTAACCAAAGGTAGATCTGCGGTATATAAACATTACCCGTTCACCATTATACTAAAAGATAGAATAGGTGGCGATCTACAACCCGTTGAATTGAAATTTGATCCCGGTAGCAAAACCACGGGCATCGCTCTTGTTGGGCATTTTGAGCGTGGCTTAGAAATCGTTTTCGGTGCCAATTTAAACCATCGTGGGCAAAAAATTAAAAAGGATTTGGAAAGCCGTCGAGCGAATAGACGCTCAAGACGTAACCGTAAGACTCGTGCTCGTCAGGCTCGGTTTAATAATCGCCGCCGCCCAAAAGGCTGGCTACCACCGTCTTTAATGTCGCGTGTGTTTAATGTTGAAACTTGGGCAAAACGGCTGCAAAAGCTGATTCCTATTACTAACATTGCTGTTGAGACTGTCCGTTTTGATACACAAAAAATGCCGAATTCTGAAGTGTCTGGTGTTGAATACCAACAAGGCGTATTAGCTGGTTACGAAGT
>JBDLJY010000381.1:0-5907 GCA_039714115.1 Pseudomonadota bacterium
ATTAATACCAGCGGAGCAAAGCAAATACTGTGAAAAACCTTTCATTTGGTTTAATGACATTAAGCTTTATGCTACTACCCCCTAGCATTTTCGCCCAGAAGGGAGGGATTGACATCGACTCACTTGGCAACCCACCCGTTAAGCCAAGGCTTATGCTAATACTAGATAGCTCTGGCAGTATGAATGAAACAGACAGATTTGGCGATATCAAAATTGACAGTGCCAAAATCGAAATATCGAAAATCTTAGGCAAAATGCCGGACGGTACCACCAATGTTTCCTTAATGGCTTATGATGATTGCGAAACCAAAGTGCTAGTACCACCCTCAAATACCAATATTGGGCGGGTTCAAGCGAGAGCCATGAGTCTTTTTCCGGCGGGCCAAACACCGATTGCAAAATCTATTCAGCAAGCCGGACAAATACTGGGAAATAACTCACAAAAAACCACCATTATTCTCATCAGTGATGGCGAAGAAACCTGTGGCGGCGACCCCTGTCCTGAAACCAAAAGGCTAAAACAAATGCCTAATGTCAATATAAAATTTCATACCATTGGCTATTCTGTTGACGATAAAACACGAACCCAATTACAATGTATTGCACAAGCCGGTGACGGAGAATATCACGATGTTCAAGATTCATTTTCTTTAGGCACGGTTGTGCATGAAATTATCAAGGAAGAAATCACCAAAACGTTTGATGAGGATGCTGATGGTATCAGGAATGTGCTAGATGACTGTAAAGCCACCTTGACCGGATTTACCGTCGATAAAGCTGGCTGTGAAACCGCTTACACCATGCCAACCCCTTTTCCCTCTAATTCTAGCACTATAGAACCCGAATTAGTGCGCCCAGTGGTTAACCAATTAGCGGAATATCTCAAACAAAACCCGGAGAAAAAAGCCCAGATACAAGGGCATGCCGATGAAAGAGGGACAATAGAATATAACCAACGCTTATCTGAAAAGCGTGCAGATTTTGTGAAGGACCAATTGATTCAATCTGGCATCTCTCCCCAGAGACTCTCCTCAGTTGGTTTTGGAGAAACACGGCCAATTGCGGACAATAAATCCCCCCTTGGGCAACAGAAAAACCGTCGTGTTGAAGCTGAATTCACTGATTAAACAGATAAGAGGAATAACTAATGATTAACGTTCGCAACGGATTAATTTTATTACCTTTTATTTTTTTATTGGCTTGTGGGCCAAATCTTATAGTACAAAATCACAAACTACTGCAAGCCGCTAAAAATGGCGATTTCCAACAGCTCCAAACACAGCTACAAAAGGGCGCGGATATCAATAGCAAAGATACTAACGGTTCAAATTTACTCCACATTGCTGCCTTGAATGGCTCTTACGATATAGTCAACCTCCTAATCGAAAAAGGTATCGATATCAATGCAAAAACCAAAGGCTGGACAGCACTAGAAATTGCTTTTGCTCAAAACCATCGTGAACTAGCCAAATTATTGCTCGAAGCCAGCAGTGGTTTTTTGGAAGCCGCTAAAAACGGTGATGAACAACAAATCAAAACCTTGCTGGAAAAAGGCGCGGATATCAACAGAACAGATACAGAAAAGTGGACAGCGTTGCACCAGGCAGCCTTTAACGGGCACACTGAAATCGCCAAATACCTTATCCAAAAATATGCAGATGTTAATGCCAAAGAAGAGGATGGCTGGACACCCCTCATGCTTGCCTCTGTAAATGGGCATACTGAGCTAGTTAAACATATGATTAAGAAAGGCGCGGATGTCAATGCAAAAAATGTGGACGACTGGACATCGCTCCATGGTGCCGCGGTTAATGGCTATATTGATATAGCTCAAGCGCTTATCCGTAACGGAGCAAAGGTAAATTTTAGTGATAACAATAGCACCACGCCGCTATTAGTGGCTAAATCGGTCAATCGTACCGAGCTAACAGAACTGCTTATATTGAACGGTGCCAATTACCCACCAGTAAAACCGGGTAAAGTTGAAGGCATCATTAAAGACGCTGTGACAGGCAAACCATTAGCAGGAATGTTAATCAAAATATTCCAGCAAAGAGAATTAATCCAAGCCGAAAAAACGGAGACTAATGGACAATATGCTTTTAACATATCTGAAGGCAACTATATCTTAGAAATTTCTTTTGCCGGTTATCTACCCGTCAAAGCACATATTCCAGTAACCCATAAAGAAACCACAACCCTCGCCAGCATACCTCAAGTACCCCAAGCTTATGCCAGTAAAGGGATTGCCAGCGGCCAATTACTGAATGCCTTTAATGGTAAAGCAGAAAGCAACGTCACGCTTAAAGTTCGCTCCGGCATCAATATAACCACAGGCACTATTATTGCGACAACAAAAACAAACAATAGCGGCAATTACCAAATAAACTTACCGGGTGGCAATTATACAATAGAAGCCACCAAAAACAAATATGCCACGACTTATTTCTCAATCGTATCTATCGGCAACAAAACAACCAATAACCAAAACGCTTCCATAACGCCAGCTATCAATACCGGTGAAATACGAATTGTTTTAACATGGGGCATTCGCCCAATGGACTTAGATGCCCACTTACTGACTCCAAACATTAGAGGCAGACATCACCACATTTATTTTAGCCCCAAAACCAGAGGACAACAATCATCAGCACCTTATGTACAACTAGATGTTGATGACACAAGCAGTTATGGCCCCGAAACCATAACAATCTATAAATCACAGCCGGGCACCTATCACTACTACGTCCACAACTACAGTGGAACACCAGCAATTAAACATTCAGATGCCAAAATAGAAATTTATTCTGAGATGGGGCTGGTTAAAACTTATCATATTCCTATTTCAGGCAAAGGAAAATATTGGCAAGTGTTTTCCTATAATGGTTCTACTGGGCTAATCACAACGATTGATAAAATTATTTCTGCTAAACCTAACTGAAAAATCGGAAATTTATTGTGAAAAACATCTTTATTGGTTTGATAACATTAAGCTTTTCGTTACCTAGCCTGTTCGCAAGTTCAGATGAGTGGGCTAACCTCGACTCTCTTGGCAACCCACCCGTTAAGCCAAGGCTCATGCTGATACTAGACAGCTCTGGCAGTATGAGTGAAACAGACAGATTTGGCGATATCAAAATCGACACTGCCAAAATCACCCTTTCGGAGGTTTTAGACAAAATACCAGATGGTACTACGAATGTCTCCTTAATGGCTTATGACGGTTGTCAAACAAAACTGCTTGTTCCCGCCTCAAATACCAACATGGGGCTAGTCAAATCTCGGGCGATGAACATTTACCCAACTGGTAAAACACCGATTGCAAGCTCTATTCAAGAAGCTGGAAAAATACTAGAAAATAACTCACAAAAAACCACCATTATTCTCATCAGTGATGGTAAGGAAACCTGTGGCGGCGATCCCTGTGCAGCAGCTAAACGGCTAAAACAAAGACCTATTGTCGATCTCAAAACGTATACTGTTGGGTATTCCATTGATGACAATACACGACTGCAATTGCAATGCGTTGCCCAAGCAAGTAATGGGGAATATTTTGATGCTGAAGATTCATTTTCTCTCGCCACTGTTGTTCATAATATTGTCAACAAAGAAGTGACTAAAACATTTGATGAAGATACTGACGGTATCAGAAATGACCAGGATCACTGCCCAAATACCTTAGCGGGCTTCACTGTTGATAAGAATGGCTGTGAAATTGCCTACACAATGCCGACTCCTTTTGAAGTGGGAGCTATTATTATAGAACCAAAATTGATACAACCAACCATTCAACAATTAGCTGATTATCTGAAAGCCCACCCAGAAATCAAAAAAGCCGAAATACAGGGACACACTGATGCAAACGGATCAGAAAAGTTTAACCAAGAACTATCTGAAAAGCGTGCCAAGTTTATCACGAAATTACTTATTAAATCTGGTGTACCTTCAAAGAAACTCTCCTGGAAAGGATTTGGAGAAACACGACCAATTGCAAGTAATGACTCTCCACTCGGACGGCAGCAAAATCGTAGAGTTGAAGCTAAATTTATTAAATAAATGAGGAATAAATGATGATTAAAGTTCGCAACACTTTAATTATGTTGCATTTTATATTGCTATTTGGTTGTACTTTAAGAAATATTGCACCTTCGGCGTTCAATTTACTGGAAGCCACTAACAACGGTGATTACCAAACAGTCAAAAAACTGTTAGAAAAAGGTGTTAATGTTAATGTCAAAAATAGCAATGGTATGACACCACTCCATTATGCATCTTATAAAGGGCATTTTGACATAGCTCGCCTACTACTCCAAAATAGTGCAGATGTTAATATTGAAACCAACGGTTGGAGCGCTGTAGAAATAGCTTTTGCTCGTAATCATGTTCAGTTAGCAGAACTAATAATTGAAAGTAATAGCGGTTTTTTAGAAGCAGCTAACAAAGGTGACTACCAACGAGTAAAACAACTATTAGAAAAAGGCTGGAATGTCAATACCAAAGACAAAGAAGCTTGGACACTACTCCATCATGCTGCTATTAATGGTCATACTGATATAGCAGAACTTCTGCTTGACAAAGGAACCAAGATTGATGCCAAAGATAAGGAAGGTTGGACACCACTTATGGTTGCTTCAGCTAATAGCCATACTGATCTCGCGACTCTCCTTATCAAAAAAGGTGCAAATGTTAATGTAGCAGATAAGAACGGTATAACACCACTTCATAGTGCTGCCATTAATGGTTATATTAAACTTGCGAGTCTTCTTATTGAAAAAGGTGCTGATGTCAATACAGAAAATAAAGAAGGTATGACACCTCTGCATCTAGCTCAGTCTATCAATCGTACAAAGATGGTTAAACTGCTTATGGAGAAGCTCAAAACGGAAATAGTAGGAAAAATAAACCTCAATTCACCACAACCATCAACAATAGGCAATCTGCAAATGAATTATGAAGGTGCCATTTATGATACATATTATAAGAATCCTCCACATTGGAAAATTATTTCTTACCATGGATATATGAATTTTAGCTTTAACGGCAAACATGAATTTACTTATCATGCCGGAGGTTCCACCTCTAAAGGTGTTTCATACACTTATATTGACATATACATAAACAATCATTTGATTGAATCCAATAAATTTATTGAAGCAGGGTGGAAAGACTACATCATTCCCGCCTCCCATTTCAGTGAAGGACTTAATTCTGTCAAGCTTATCCTGAAAGGTAAGACTCATTTTTGGATAAAAAAGGCGACTGTTGGTTTGTTTAATCGTGAATAATTCCTCTGGTTTCCATTTATCAGCGCGTGTAGATTCCACTCGTTCCCACGCGCCTGCGTGGGAATACCTTCTCGACGCCCCAGCGTACCCTAATGGGACATAGCGGCTACCAAATAAAGAAGCGACCAAAAATGGTGGATTACGCTCCGCTACAATAAAATTTATGGATGCGCCACAAATCAGTCTTAATTTGCAAAGAACGGGTGACCACCAACAACACCGATTCGCTACAGAGCGTAGAACAATACACACCAATCTTCAGAGTCAATACCATTAAAAAAAACGTGCAAGGTACGCCATCGCTGAGGCATTAGAACTTGGAGTCCACAACGCTGCTCGCTTTGTATGGTATCCGCAACGCAGAGATAACTAAACCAATCCCCTTATTTCGTCAATCCCTGTGCTTAATGACAGTACAAGGATTAACGGAATAAAAGGATTAGCACAAAACTTGGTATGGTATCCGCAACGCAGAGATAACTGAACCAATCCCCTTATTTCGTCAATCCCTGTGCTTAATGACAGCAAGTGTAGAGTGCGTCCCACGCACCTTCACACTGCTCGCTTTGGACTCCAACAAACATAGAGACAACGCCTTACTCCCTAACAACCCGAAAACCAA
>JBDLJY010000382.1:0-5865 GCA_039714115.1 Pseudomonadota bacterium
CAGTTTCATCCTGTTCTGGATCAATCTCAGACTCAATTTCTTTCTCTTCTTGGTAAAGTTCATACGCTTGCTTTAACAGACTTAATTTTTGGGATACCAGACTACCTATCCAAATAGACAACAGTCCAAAAAATGTGACAGCTAAATCGGTGAATAACCAAAATGGGCGCATGGGTAGTATCCAAAAAATAATAAATATCAAGAAGAACAGATTGGAGAGCGCAACCGTTTTCATGGTTTCCATGATAAACAAGTTACTATCTTGTACTAATTGAACAATATACCGCCTATTTTTCGCCGTCACTCCTTTCTGACGTTTTTTCAATTGGGATGACAGCAGAGCCAGAAAATTGTCAATAGGATTTTTAGGAATCCCTTTGATAAAGGCGGCAATAACCAGCCCTATATAAACACTTATAAATACAAAATTATCAGTCATGTTTTCAAGCCTCGATGAGCGTGTTTTTGTATAAAAGGAGTCCAAGATTTATCTTGGACGTCTGTATTTTTAGGCTCGTCCAAGATAAATCTTGGACTCCAAAATACTTTTTTGAAATTTTCATGATTTTGTGCTTCAGCCCTCCTCTATGTCCTATCTAAATTCAATCACCAATTCTTTACCTAAAGCGTGTGCAGCCTTTTGCAATATAGGGACAAATTTTTGCTGCTCGTGTTAAGCGTAACACTTCATCAAAATTTTCTGGACTATATCTTTCTTCTTCGGCAATCATAATTTCTGTATAGGCACACAAACCTTTTTGACAATAAAGTAAACTGATCAACACATCTTTATAATATTTATGTGAAGAATAATATTTAGAATGTGTTTGAGCTTTCCTATCTAATTGCTCTATCCACGATTGATATTCAGTGGCAAGAATTTGAGTTTTATCAATCTTCCTCATACGCTCCTAATCTCCAAGCTAATTTGGTTGCCAATTTTGAATAGGCTGCCCACGCTTTTTGGCCTTCTTCTGTTTCCATTTGATTTTCGGCTCTGAGTTTTGAAAGGATTGTTTCTAAGCGAGCCGCTTTAGTGAGTGCTCTATTTCTGAAACGAAGTAACGGAACGTTCATTTTTCGTTACCTTCGATACCTAAATCAAAAACACGCATTAATATGACATCCCAACGTAAATAACGCGGATCAATAAAGTAATTATCGACATGCCGTTCGCCTTTGTAGTATTTTTCTTGATACACAATGCCTTGCGGGTTAAATTTTAATTCGACAATTTCCCATGGCTCAAATGCTGACGCGATAATAGGCGAATGGGTGGCAAAAAAGAATTGCGCTTTAGGGGCAGCACTTTTGTAGTAGTTGATAATTTCAGTTTGGATGTCAGGATATAATGATCTTTCTGGCTCATCCACTAAAATGATGCTATCGTCTGTGTTCAATTTTAACAGCGGAGTCATGGTTAATATCACTTGCTTGGTGCCAGTACTCCAGCCGCTGTAGGGAATTTCGGTGCCGCCCTTGAAATGGGATTGAGTAATATCAGTTTTCAGGTGCCTTGTGATATTTTTCCGGTGCCACTTTGTCCCAGAAAGCAAACCTTATCTAAGGCTTGTCCTTCTTTTTCGTGCCCCTTGGGATATGTCAGTGAGAGCGTCAGGTTTTGGAATTGGTTGTAGTCTTTTATGTCTATTTGAGTTATTTTCATGGGTTTAAGGTTTAAGTGTATAAAAGGAGTCGGCCAGATTTATCTTGGACGTCTGTATTTTTAGGCTCGTCCAAGATAAATCTTGGACTCCAAAATACCTGAAAATTTCGTACACATCGCCACCAACCGGCATTCAATAAATTTTGGAAGAAAGTATCTCAAGGGTGAAAGCTTTTATGAATGTGCTGAAAAATTCAAATTGGGTGATATTTTTATAAATATTTCCACGACTTCATCATTTGTTTTAGCATTCAGTTGCTGTTTGGCAATATCTCACCACTGCCATAAGCCTAGCCCGCTAGTTCTTCGGTGAGAATATCAGGATGTATCCGTATTCTTCCTATTTCATAAATAACACTCGTGAGACGTAAATTTTGAAAAAAATTTAATATATTAATAATAACGAAATTGCCGCAATGTGCAAAGCACTGCAACACGCAAGCGACGCACTCTATTACTCAGTTTTGTTCACTGTAGCACTTCTGGCGGCACGATCTGGTATTGTTCCACATCTTGCTTTATCTTTTGAATTGGAGGACATCTGTTTAAGGAGATTAAACAATACATATATCCATCATTCATCAGAGTTTTCCAATCAATATTTTTGAGACGGTTATTATATTCCTTTTGTTTAGCTTTTAATATTTCCGTTTGTTCCTGCAATTTAAACCTCTCTCTTTTTTCTTTTCGGTAATCGCTTATCACTTTACCCATAATTATTTTGGCAACACAGTCATACATAATGTGTCCATTCAGATACCAATAAGTATCTTCTTCTTTTATATTTAACTCAGATAAAAGGCTATCTATTTTACTCAAATCAATCTCGGTATGCTTTTTCTTGATTTTATCTATCAAATTAGATACACGATTTTTTAATCCTGTTATGACATCATTAGCATTATCAGCAATATCAATCTCATTTGGTTTAATACAAAAAACTGCTTTTAATTCATTTTCTGAAATAAGGGGTTCAGAAACGATTTGTTTATTGGCAATTTGCTCAAGTTTTTTCTCTTCAAAATATAAAATATAACGTAAAAGTGGATAAGTTACTTTTGAATAGTCTTTTATGAAATTAACGAAAGAAAAACGGCGCATATTCGCATCTGGATATGATGATTTTTCTATAATACGCTCCAAAGCCTTCGGAGAAATCTTATAATTTTCAATTGAATAAGTATATGTGTGAAAAATATAAGGATGGCTAAATAATGGCTCGTTTTTGAGTAGATATTCTAAATCACTATCAACACATAATATTAGGCTGGCACTGGCATTTTTTATATTCTGTTCAGTTAAGACGGTTTGTTTGCCACTTTTTAGATTATTTTCTCTTGAATGTGGATAAAAAATAATTTTTAATTCTGGCGCAAACGTATCAAATACATCTTTCCAAAAATGCACATCTTCCAAACCTTCCACATAGCAGGTAATTTTATCCAATAGGATAGATTCACCATCCAAAAGATAGTTTTCAATATCAATGTCAGTCATGGTATTCTTATCTGGTTGTAATATTTTCAATTTTTGTAATTTTATCTTTCCATCCTTTATTAAACACACCCGCTGCGTGTGTAACAATGATAAGTTGACAATTGTAGTTAAGACTTTGAATAATATCTATCAAATCTAATTGCCAAGCCAGATGTAAGGAAATTTCCGGTTCATCCATTAAAATGATACTGGGTTGATTTTCTTGAATCAGCACATTTAAAAGGATAATTAACATTTGCTTCTCGCCGGATGAAAGTTCATAAACGGAAAAAGATTTGCCTTTGTGGTTTCTAAAAATAATGGCGTTATTTTTATCAAAATCTAGCCGTTTTTTTGAATCAGAAAATAAAACATTTATCTGTTCAATAAACCTATTCTTATAAAAATTGATGTCATTAATTTGGTCCGTTTTTTCGTTTAATAATTTTTTCAGTTCATGAAGATCGTTTTCATCAGCACTTTCCTTAGAAGATATCAGTCTGATTTTGTCGTCAAAAACAACCGTGACTTGTTCTGCTAAAATTTTCAGTTTGAGCAAGTAACTTTTCCAATCATTGATTAAATGCTCTAAAACAATATCAAGATCAGTCAGCACACCATTTTGCGCTTTATGATTTTCTGATACGTCAAAATCTTCATGAGACATTTCAAATGTGTTGATGTAGCACAGATTAATCACTTCAGAAAAATTATTCTCTTTAGGAAAAATGTTTGATTCAATTCTATAAACCCCACTATCCAGCGGTTTATTAGCCTGAGGTTGAGAGATAGCTTCTGAATCTTTGCCGGCATAAATATATTTATTTTCAGCGAGTTCGATTCTAATAGATTCCATACCCGATGCTAAAAATACACCATGATTTGATGTCATAAATTTTTTGATTAAACGTAATAATGTCGTTTTTCCACTCCCATTTTTGCCAATTAAAATATTAACTTTGGGATCAAGAGACCAGTTAATATCGAATTCTCCAAATAATTTGCTGATTTCTACTTTTTTTATGTGACTCATTTTAAACCTCTTGTGCTCAAAAAAAACCGGTTGGATTTGAAAAATAGTAGTTACCCTAAAATATCCTGCCTCTTGCAGTGCTTTAACTACTTACGATTGATATTCAGTGGCAAGAATTTGAGTTTTATCAATCTTCCTCATACGCTCCTAATCTCCAAGCTCGACATGCCGTTCGCCTTGGTAGTATTTTTTTTGATACACAATGCCTTGCGGGTTAAATAGTCGTTGATAATTTCAGTTTGGATATCAGGAGATAATGATCTTTCTGGCTCATCCACCAAAATAACTATGGTTTGCTCAGCTTTAAAACACTTTACATTTTATGACAAGGGTGAAAGCTTTTATGAATGTGCTGAAAAATTAAAATCTGGTGATATTTTTCTAAATATTTCCACGACTTCATCATTTGTTTTAGCATTAAGTTGCTGTTTGGCAATATCTATGCTAATAGCATGTTTCAAAAATAAATCCATAAGCATTTTTATGCTACCCCTCACCTCTCCTCTTTTTTCAGCTTCCAATATTTCAGGAGGGGCTACCGTTTCTGAGAGTGAGGGATTTTTTTCTGGTTCCCTTAATTCCTCAAACATTTCTAATAGTTCCTTCCGAACTTTATTATTTGGTAATCCTTGAGCTATCAAATATTGCCGATAAGATTCGATCTGAAAATCTCTAGTTTTTTCTACATTTTTTACTGCCATAAGCCTAGCTTCTGGTGTCCTTAATTCCGCTAGTTCTTCTTCGGTGAGAATATCAGGATGTATCCGTATTCTTCCTATTTCATTTGTTTTCATTTTGGGATAAAAAAAATCTGTTGATTATAAGGGAATTGGTTCTAAAAAAAAACTACTTTTATTTTTGTTGTTATAGCTGTAACAATAATTTCCGAAAAACCTCAAAATGTTGAAAATTTTTATAAAGATTTCTATCAAGGTACAGTGCTTTTCCATCTTTATACACGACAAGTTTGGTAGGAGAACCTTTTCTTGGTATGCGACTACTGTTGTCATACATAGTGGCGTGTATTCCATGCTTTTGAGCTAAGTGAAAAAATGTATCATAAGCCCTCATAAAATTTATATATCCATCTGCTGGCAAAGCCCTGTCTCTGAGAACTGAGTTTCGATACCAAGCCTCGCCACCATCATATACAAAAGCTACTTTTGGCTCATAGTGTTGAAAGCGAGCCTCATTTACTATTTGGGTATACCAACCAAATTGAAGACTGTCTTTCATGGAGGCATCATACAAAATAGAATACCCTTCTTTTAGTGCCATTTCTCTAATCATATCTGCCACATCACCACTTTCTCGGTGTACACGGCTTCCGTTTAATGTTCCATCATCATTGTAGTATTCGGGTAAATATGGCTTGATGGCATCGGGATCAACGACCACATAATATTTTTCATAGTGTTCCGAGTTTGTGTCAGCTGGTATGTCTATCATCTCTCTTACGGCTTCTTTTAAAACGGTACCTTTTCCTGCACCTGGCAATCCTCCTGTTGCCAGAAAAATGAGAGTTTTTTCTGTCTCGGATGGTTTTTCTTTTCCTTCGATAAACCTTTGAATAATCGCATCATGAAGTTCAGTACGTGTCATTTCCTCTTCTTTCCCTGTTATTGGATTTTTGATGAGTTGCTTATCTCTACTATTGTAGTAACGATCCTTTTCTTTATAGCTATTTGTA
>JBDLJY010000383.1:0-5855 GCA_039714115.1 Pseudomonadota bacterium
TTTTTGTACTTTGGCGGCCAGGGCTTTCCCTTGTACTTTCCAGGATTTTTTTGAAAGTCCTGGTGAGACGCAAAAAACGACTTGAAATTTTTATCAAGTTGCCGTAAAGTTTGTTGAGCTACCGCACTTTTCAATAAGCGATAGTTGACCTCACCTTCCAGATTGGTGACCTGCTTCATTGCCTTGTCCATTTGGAAATACGAAAAGTATTTTCCAGTCGCATCAAAAGCCTCTCGTAGTGTCCATAACGTTTGGTTGTAGAGGTTTTTGGCGTGATGGGTGAGGTCCTTGAGTCGCTCAAATTGGGGCTTTTTCAAACCCCTAATTTTGATTTTCAATGCTCTCACACGCTACCTCGATTGTGCCTTTTATGCACAGTTTTTATTTAAGAAATTAAGTTATGAAAAAATTAATTATAGAACATCCGTAGCTGTCATGCAATATATACTTATGATATCGACATGTTGATAAATGTAGATATTATTTCATACTATAAAATCTGACTAAATAGAGAGAGTTGCGATTATCGTATTCACACATAATAAGTAAGGCTTAATTTAAGCCATAAGGAGTTTAACAAAAGATGAGAGATAAAACAACTATAAATTGTGAGCCATTACTATCGTATAAATTTTATTTAAAATCAATAAGATAGTTAATAATGTTCATGCGCGTAGTGAATTAAATTGTATAAAATTCAATATATTATAATTTTATAAAATTATAAAATAAAAAAAAATTTATTTTGATGAAAACCTCATGCGATGTGCAAAAAGACCTTTCGAGGTAATGTAGGGGCAATCCCTTGTGGTTGCCCCGCTATGCACGACGGGGGCAACCAACGGGGCAACCATAAAGGATTGCCCCTACATCGTAGGGGGGGGCTAAAGACCAATGCCATTAAGTTAAGACAAACCTGACAGGTGTCAAAAACCTGTCAGGTTAATTTTTCATTGAATTTACAACGACCTGCCAGGTTTGGGATACCTGGCAGGTCTGAATTTTAGGCTTAACTTAATGGCATTGGGGCTAAAGACGCATAGGCATAACGATAAATTTACTATCCTCGTTACCCTCTTCAGTAATTAAGCAAGAGCTGTTAGAGTCGCCAAAGGCGATTTGCACCGTTTCTGTAGAAATCGCGTTAATCGCTTCGGAAAGATAAATGCCATTAAAACCGATCTCCAGATCCTCGCCGTTGTACTCAAGATCTACGACAGCGAGCGCCTCTTCATGAGAGGAATTTTTGCCAGTCACCCTCAAATTGTTTTGTGTCAACGCCAGCCTGACACCTTTATACTTTTCATTTGACAAAATTGAGGCGCAGGAGAATGCTTGTTTCATTTTGCCGGTATCAGCGACAACTATTTTGTCGAGATTACTCGGGATGACCGTGTTCCAGTCCGGAAATCTGCCATCAATTAATTTTGAACTCATCGCCAATGAGTCACTTATCTCAAATCGGATATGGTTGTCATCGACTAACACTTTGACTTCAGAGTCGCTATTTGTGAGCATCTTTGACAATTCTACCACCCCTTTGCGGGGGATAATCACACTAGCCGTTTGGTCACTTTCAAAGTCATGTTGTGTCACCGCCATTCTGTGCCCGTCTGTACCGACAAAGGAAATTTTGCCTTCGCCAATTTCCAACAATAATCCAGTTAGATAATATCGCACGTCGTTAGTGGCTACGCAAAACGAGGTTTTTTGAAGCGAGGTTTTGAGTTTGTTTTGAGAAAGATGAAACTCAGCCGGCTCGGAGAGTTGAGGGCTATTCGGAAAATCTTCGGCTGGCAAAGTCTGTAATGTGAATTTATTCTTGCCCGCATTGAGATTGGCTTGATTTTCATTTATATCGGCTTGAATAACGATATCATCGGACAGCGATTTACAAACATCGAAAAATTTACGCGCTGGTAGAGTCGTCTCCCCGTCATTCTCTGTTCCCATCCCAGATTCCAAGGGCAAACAACACACAATTTCCACTTCGGCATCGGTGGCGGTTAGGTGTAGGCGCTTGTCTTTGACACAAACCAAGGTGTTGGCAAGAACCGGCAGGGTTTGCCGTTGTTCAACAACCCCTATGATCATTTTTAAGGAGGGTAATAATTCTTTTCTGGTGATTTCAAAGTACATAAATGTAATGTCCTAACGAGAGTAGCAAAGTGATATTATAAGCGAATGAGATGATATAATAAACTCACCCGCCCGGAAATAGGCGATAAATCGAACCTAGATTTTTTACGAGCCTACTACGAATTGGTCTGCACATCGCGTGTGGATACGCGGAGTGACAGATGCTCTATATGTTTACGTTTATCTCAATGATCAAGTTTTCTCTTTTGGGGGAACAGCATTTGTTCATTGAATTTAACCTTACCAGTTGTGTCGAAATGGCTTGACAAGTCGTATTGTGGCACAATATTTGATTTTTTCACGACAGACTAGAATGGGTTATTAACTATGAAAAGAACTTTCCAACCGAGTAATGTTGTACGCAAACACCGTCACGGTTTCCGTGCCCGTATGAAAACCAAAAGCGGACGGGCAATCATTAACGCTCGACGCGCCAAAGGACGTAAAAGTCTCACGGCTTGATAAATGAACGGCCCCTATCTATTTACGCGCCAACTGCGCTTGTTGAAGGCTCAAGACTATAAATACGTTTTTGAGCGGCCCGCCAAATCGACTGATCCTTATCTGACAGTATTAGCAAGGCCCAATGGGCGGGATTTTGCTCGCTTGGGGTTGGCGATCAGCAAAAAACGGCTTAAACGGGCGGTGGATAGAAATCGCCTTAAACGCTTAATCCGTGAGAGTTTTCGCCATCATCAGTCGCATTTAGCCGGCTTGGATTGCGTGGTATTGGCAAAAAATGGGGTCGCTCAAGTGAATAATCATACTTTGCTACTTTCATTAGCAAGACATTGGCAACAACTGTCACATCGATGCAAAAAATCCTAATTATATTAATACGGAGCTATCAATTGTTCATCAGCCCTTGGTTAGGCTCGCATTGCCGATTTTATCCAAGTTGCTCTGAATATGGACTGATTGCCATTAAAACACACGGGGCTTTGCGAGGTCTCGTGTTAAGTATTAAACGAATATTCCGTTGTCACCCTTGGCATCCCGGCGGGTTTGATCCTGTCCCTGAACGAAAAAAAACCGATAAACATGGATAATTTGAGACTTATTTTGATCATGGGCTTAAGCTTGATTTCATTGATGATGTATCAGGCTTGGCAAGAAGACTATGGCCCCAAACGGCCTAGTGTGGCAAGCACACCCTCAACAGGAACAGTAGAAACGCCCGATACATCCACACAGCGGGATTCTGAATTACCCAGCACTCAGAACGATTTGCCTGCCACCCCTGCTCTTTTGCCTGTGGCGGAACAAGCTAAGTTATTGCCGAGCGATTTGCGTATCCAAGTTGAAACGGATGTGTTCAGGCTTGAAATTGATACTACCGGCGGCGATGTGCGATTGGTTGATTTACTTGGTTATCCCGTTGAAGTGGACAAGCCGGATGATCCTTTCCGTTTGATGGGTGATCAATTGCCCAATTTATTTGTGGCACAATCGGGTTTATTGCCTAAAGGTGTTGGTCCGACGCATCAGTCTGTGTATCAAAGCGATCAACAGTTTTATCGTCTTAGTGATGGTACTGATAGTTTAGAGGTTGAGCTCTATTGGCAAAATGATAAGGGCGTCAAGATTAGCAAAATTTATTCTTTTCAACGTGGTAGCTATGTTTTTGATATAAAACATGTTGTAGAGAATAATAGTGCAGAGCCATGGCAAGGGCGCTTATACGGGCAATTTCAACGCACCGAGTCTAATGTAGGACAAAGTGCTTTTACTTATACTTATATGGGCGGCGCGATTTCTAGTCCTGAGCAGCTTTACGAAAAAATTTCTTTTGATGATATACGGAGCGGTAGTTTTAATGATGAACATCGTCCGGGTTGGGCTAATGGCTGGGCTGCTATGCTTCAACATTATTTTGTCAGTGCATGGGTACCTGAGCGTGAACAAGTCTACAATTATTACACTAACATGCTGCCTGTGGGTAATCGTTATGTTTTGGGCTTGTATGGGCCAATACAAACCGTTGCGCCTGAGGAGCAACATATTTTTAATATGGCATTGTATGTTGGCCCTAAAGTGCAAAAGAAATTGGCAGAGTTGGCTCATGGTCTTGATTTTACGGTAGATTACGGCTGGCTATGGTTTATTGCTCAACCTTTATTTTGGGGGTTAGAGTTCATTTATAAATGGGTTGGCAATTGGGGCTGGGCGATTATCATTTTAACGGTGCTTATCAAGCTGGCATTTTTCCAATTGTCGGCTACGAGTTATAAGTCTATGGCGAATATGCGCCGTATGCAACCACGTCTGATCGCGCTCAAGGAGCGTTATGGCGATGATAAGGGGCGCTTAAATCAGGCGATGATGGATATGTATAAGAAGGAAAAAATCAATCCATTGGGCGGTTGTTTACCTATTGCGGTCCAAATTCCGGTGTTTATTGCATTATATTGGGTGCTATTGGAAAGCGTCGAGTTACGCCAAGCGTCGTTTATTTTCTGGTTAAATGATTTGTCAATAGCGGATCCTTATTTTGTGCTACCTGTTATCATGGGCGCAACTATGTTGGTGCAACATCATCTTAATCCTGCTCCGATTGATCCGATACAACAAAAAATGATGATGGTTTTGCCCCTTGTGTTTACTGTGTTTTTTGCCTTTTTCCCGTCAGGTTTGGTTTTGTATTGGGTGGTTAATAATGTGTTGTCGATTGCTCAACAGTGGGTGATTACTAAGAAAATTGCGGGGGATGTTTAAGCTTTTGGTAGGAGTCCAAGATTTATCTTGGACTCCTCTAAACTGAAATCTGGAGGTAGTTTTAATGAAGCGCACACGACTTGCAATATCCGGTATTTTTTTAGTGACTATCTTTTCCAAAGTATATGGGGCACCCGTCTATAGCTACCGTATCATCAATACTTATCCACATGATCCTCAAGCTTTCACACAAGGTCTTATTTATCACAATGATCACCTCTACGAAAGTACGGGATTATGGGGCCGCTCATCGTTACGCAAAGTCGCTTTGATGTCTGGTAAAGTATTGCAAATCAGAGGTTTGCAGAGGCACTTATTCGGTGAGGGTATCACTCGCTGGCAAAACCAAATCATCCAACTCACTTGGCGTTCTCGGATTGGTTTTGTCTATCGCTCTAAAACCTTTGAAGAATTAGGCCATTTTTCTTATAATACGGAGGGTTGGGGTATCACTCACGATGGACAAAAATTGATTATGAGTGATGGCACAGACAAGTTGTATTTTTTAAATGCTAAGACGTTTGAGAAAATGGGTCATATTGAGGTGCGCGACAAAAATAAACCGATTTTTAGACTTAACGAATTGGAATATGTTGAGGGTGAAATATTTGCTAATGTATGGCAATCTGATTATATTGTCCGTATTTCTCCTTTGACTGGGCAGGTGTTGGGGTGGATAGATTTAAGCGGGTTGCTTGAGATCGAGCCTTCCAAACGCGATGAAAACGTGCTTAATGGCATTGCCTATGATGGGCTTGGTAAACGGCTCTTTGTGACGGGGAAATTCTGGCCTAAGTTGTTTGAAATTGAAGTCGTTAAAGCTAAGTAGGGTATTATTCTGAACCGGCGCGATCCATTTTCCGGCACGATATGGTATTGTAGTGGAAATGTCATCAGGCATTTTATATTATATAATTAATCTATAGCTAGAAAATTTTGGAGGGGGGTTGCAAACCCAATGCCATTAAGTTAAGGGCAACCATAAAGGATTGCCCCTACAT
>JBDLJY010000384.1:0-5846 GCA_039714115.1 Pseudomonadota bacterium
ACAAAATCTTGGGATCACGTAAACGAAATGCGACATACCAGCGAATAAAATTTTCCACATACTTGATGGCAAAATGCTGATCACTTTTAAAAGTATCTGAAAAACTATAAAATACCGGTACCACCGCCTGTGGATCTTCATGATCTTGCTCAAAAAAGAGTCGATTCACAACTCGCTTAAAAATTTCGGTTTTGCCCATACGACGCTGTCCTAATAACACCGTCGAACCGGTACGACGAGTTTTGGCTTTCAGAGCGGCGTGGTAGAGATAGTCTAAATATTCTTGACGATCAGTATAAATTTCTTCCGCTACTAAGGGTTTGATTACCCAGTTGGGTGAACTCATAATCATATTAATCTAATTAGTTGGATTAAATCTATAATAACGTGGTTGTTTACACTCTATAAAGAAAATTTTGTTGAGTCATAATCTTTCACGGAGTTTGGGATTGATAATACCCCTCGATTTTCAAAGTATAGTGCGTAAATAGCACCTAAGTTTTCTCATCATATTTACTCCTCTAAATTAAAAAAAATTAATCGACTTGCCCCAATTAACTCATTACTGAGACGTTTAATCAAGTTTTAATGAGCCACACACACCCCAACGTCCAATCAAGCACCAATAACAGTGCCTTTTACATCATTAGACGACGCTTAAAAAAAATGTGAGGATCAATTCAAAAAAACTTGAACCTCGCCCGCTTATTATCTGGATTTTTTGTGTCAAGTTAGACATTCAAAATGGGTTAAAGTTTTATACCGAATCAGCTAATGCACGCTTGGACACACGCCTTCGTTCGAGCCAACCGGCTCAACACCACTAAAGACGTATTCAAAAATCTTGGTATCAATATCATCACCAGGCAATAAAGTCAGTACGGTAAAGGGATCAATCATACTGAGTCATTAGGTAATTTAACCCAGACTTTTTGTTCAACTTGGGTTTGCTCGCATGATGAATCGGAGCGTTAATGACGACTTTATCACCTGTGGCAACTTATATCCAATTTTGATGGATTTGTGCCAGTATAGACTCCGCAATAGGAAAAAAAAATACTCTGATTGTGGTGAAAAAAGCTGGGAGCGTTCCGTCTTGATTTACCGCAAGAGAGTACTCCGCCATTTTTTCTAATACCGATTTGATTTCTTTATCTGATGGATTTTCGCCTAAATTTGCCAATTCAAGTTCAAAATCTTCTTCGAGTTTTTCCAAAACTATTTTTCTGGCTAAACATAGACGCTCACAATTAAGATTGAATGTGTCTATTGTGGCGGCCACTTTTTTAGGATCAATACCCGCTTGAATGCAAGCGGTTTCATTGACTTTAAGAGCACCCACCTTAACTTTATTAATAATTCCTTGCGGTGGCTTTCGTGTTATTGAAAACAAAGCCGGTGAAATAGGTAACTCACTGGGCTTAATAATCTCATCATCCATCACCTCATCATCTTTAGCTTCTCCACAACTGCGGTTTTTCTTGATTGGGGGTAAATAACGTCTCTGATCCGGATGACGTGTTTTGCTACCAAAAAGATTCGTCTGAGTGCCTCCTTTGCACGCGGCAAATAGGTTAGTGTTCTTAAACATCCAATCCGTTTCTGGGGAAATATCCGACTTAGGATGAAAATGTTCTATTTGGTGATCATTTTCGGTGAGACTAATCTCACAATAAGCGCACAAACCATGCTGGATGTCAGTCAAGGCTTGAATAAGTTGGCGGTAGGCATCATTTTCTTCATTTTTAAAAGCATTCCAATCTGCCTTATCTCGTTTTTCAGGCGGTTTTGCTTTTAAAAACCGTTGCAAGCCCGCAGGTACAGTATCAATTGGCTTTACTTTTTTCATGTTCTTGGAATCCCGTCAAGTACCCGCTGCCGACGAATTTCCATGTCGGCTTTAATTAAGATTGGATCATGAGGCGATTCTTGATTTAGTTCTTGACGCAACTTTAATGCTGCTTGACTTTCTCCTTGTTTGTTTTCAATCAAGTCATAATATTTTCCGAGTAATTCGGTAAATTTATTCTTTTCTGCTGGTGGACGCTCATTGACTCCCATGATTTCAACTAGCAACCGCCCACTTTCCGCTCCGTAAGAAGAAGTCGCCTGCTCTGCAATGATGTTATCATTTTGCCGAGTTAATAATATTATATGTTGCGGCTTGATAGTTGTTAATACTTGTGTACTATGAGTGGTGACGATAAATTGAGCTTTGGGAAATGTCGCCATGAGATCAACTAATATATGTTGCTGCCAGATTGGATGCAAATGTAGATCAACTTCATCAATGAGTACGATGGCTTCTGATTGTTCTATGGTTTGATGAGGGTTTGCTTGTGCCATGCGCCGGGCTAAGTCCATAACTAGGGCGAGAGTAGTACGATAGCCATCACTGAGTTGATTGAGTGATAAAATCTCTTGATGCCCATTGAGGTATTGAAATGTGACGACTAGGCGTAACGGATTTATGAGTGTGCGTGGATTTGAACAGCCGGGCATCATTTGACAGATTGCTTGACGAACGGTTTCTAAGATTGAGAGACGATATTCAAAATCCTGCTGTTGGCTTTGTTCTCTTCGTTCTATGTCTTCTTGATAAGCATACCATTCTATCATGGTTTGAAAACGTTGGGTTGCGACTAAGGCATTTTCTAGTGCTTTGAAACGATTGAAGTTTTTGTTAAAATCACGCTGTATAGAGGAAGATAAGGCGGCACGATCTGTGCCATAGTAGGCGATGACGGGTAAGTTGGTTGGTTTTCCATCTTGAACGTCGTTGATGATGTTTTCTAAATAGTGATGAAGTTGGCCTAATTTTTTATCGGGTGGGATGGCTTGTTGAGTGCGTTTATTCTGATCGCGTTTTTTAGTCTGATCCCAAATGACGCTTTCTAAACTTTCTAGTGTGACACGAGTATAAGGTGCTTGATTGGGTGTGATTGTTGCCAGTTGTTGTCGGATGTCACTTTGACGAAACTTTTTTCCACTGACGCTAGGCAAACGTGTCAATATGGCGCCCAATCCAATTGCTATGGCATCCAAAATGGTTGTTTTTCCGGCGGCGTTGTTGCCGACTAAAACGGTTAGTTGTGGATCGAGTGGTAATTCTAATGTTTTAATGGCTCGAAAATTTTCAATCGTGATGCGACTGATTTTCATAGTTAATGTCCAAAAAATTATATTTTAATACAAATGGTTAATCTATGTATTGCTATCTGCTTTATTAATGCAGTTGTCATGATTGAGTTCTTGTTGTTAAACAGCCCCCCAGTTGTTACCGAGAGGCTTAAAATGGGATTAGCGTTATTTTGGTTTTGCCCTAGTCACCTGAAAAGTCATTGGATCAGATAATGGCTCGTATTGCATATCGGCTTCATAGTGCCATTCTTCACCAGATGGACCTTTTACTTTGATGCAGGGGATGTGGAGATTGCCGTTTTCGTATATTGCCCAGCAATCATCAGTGGAATTTCCAACTCTTTCAATTCCAATCACGGAAATAGTCTCACCGCCTGAAACATAAGCCACTGACGAGTTTGGTGAGACAACTACATCCCTAGCTCCGATTTTCTCCACACTACCAATTTGAGAATGGAAAGTAGGACTGCTAGGATCAGTGTCAATAACTAACATTTCACTTGGCGTGCTATGACTGACCACAAAAATCATCTTACCATATGAGGCAATAGTCATTCTCCCCAAATCTGTACTCGTGGTTGATATTGTCCCGATTTCTTGATTGAAAGAAGAACTGGCAGGATTAGTATCAATAACTGCTATTGAGCCAAATTTTGGGTGAGTAATATAAGCCTTATTTCCATCAGGAGTAATAGTAATAGATGTACCACCTCCATATGGATCAAGACTCACTGGTATCGTTGTCATCAATGTTCTAGTCACTATATCAATAACTGAAACGGTGCTATTGTCTCTATTAGAGACATAAGCTCGACTACCATCAGGAGTGATAGCAATCTCTGATGAACCATCAGCCCCAACAAGGGATATCGAATCAACAACCGTATGAGTTTCTGTACTAATCACAACAACTTTCTCAGGACTTAGAATGTTAACATAAGCCTCTTTTCCATCAGGTGTGAAAGCGATTCCTCTAGGCCCCCATGCACTTACGCCGTCGTTTTCACAAATTGAGCGAGTGAGTTGATTTCTGATTCGTTCAATAGTTTTAGCCCTGAGTAAATATCTAGCTTCTGATTCTGTGAGGCAGGAATAGTCGAATTTAACGATTTCTTTGAATTCTTTTTCAAATTTTCCATGTTTTTCTCTTAAGTTTTCAAGGGTTTTACTTCTCAGATAGAGTTGAGATGATTCAGGTTTGCCGGTTAATACCTCAAAACCGGCAATCTTGGCACCGGCGTTTTCAATAAAGCTCTTGATATTGGCAAGAGTGCTACCCATTCCAATAAAATCATCTAAGATTAGATACTCAGCATCTATAATAACATCCCCCATAAATAGGGCGGGCGTAGTTATCCGGTGCCAACCATTGGCTCCAGTATGTCCCGCTTTATTTATTTGATATATCCAATAAAAGCATAAATTAAAGCATCATGTTGACTGGTAGTCCACCCTGTACGCTGTATTGATAAAGCGCATACCTTGGGTTAAATTGATTTTATTCAACATTAATTTTTTCCTCAGTGTTATGCTATAATTAATACTATTATGTGTACGGAGTACGACAGATAAAGCGTTGTACTCCTGCACTTTTAACGACTACTGAACCTCATAAACCCCAAGATCAATCGCCCCGCAACCAATTGCTTATTGACTAAACGTTAAAACTTCAATATCTGTACTAATGGTATCGCCACTAAAGGGATGCAGGAGCCTACCCCCAATTTGATACGATCCAATCGGCGAGGCACCGCTAAAGGTGCATTCAAAAATCTTGGATTCAATATCATCTCCGGGCAATAAAGTCAGTACGGTAAAGGGAGCAATCAGAGGTATTACTGAGTCATCAGGTAATTTAATCCAGACTTTTTGTTCAACTTGGGTTTGCTCGCATGATGAGTCGGAGTTACCGGGACCTTTGATTTGAGCGTTAATGACCACTTTATCACCTGTCACGCGATTGTTGCTGTTGAGTTTAATGTCAATGGATGGTTGGCAACCTTTGTAATGATAAAGTTGTTGGATTTCTGATTTGGAAATGGCGCGGTTGTAGATGCGGATGTCATCTATATTGCCATTGAAGTATTGAGCAGTACCACTTAAACTGGCACCTATTATAAACTTACTAACTGGAGTCAATGCCGAAGCCGTCATTGTAAACGTAGAGTCAAATTGTCCATTAATATAAAAACTACCCGATGTATTATCAATGACAACGGCTACATGATACCACTGTGACGTATTTAACGTACTTGAAGCACGATGCTCGTTATAGCCGCCTCCGCTTTTCCACTCGGCAAACTCCAGTTTTTTACCACCAGCTTGACAATCCATAACAAATTCCCATTTATTATGATAGCCGTCAACGATACCTCCATAGCATTGGTGAGTTTTTAACTTTATCCAAGCCCCTACAGTAAAGGTTGTATGAGTAAAGTTAGTTGGTGCTTCAATATAATCATTTGAACCATCAAACTCATACGCACTCTTCAGATTTCCAAAGCGATCATCAGTCAATGTCGCACCATGCACCGTCCCATGGTTCCCATTCCCAGATTCATCTTGTGCATTCCCATCAAATGCATAATAGGCAACCAAGCCATCACTCAAATCAGCCATTGCCCCCGAAAACCAAGATAATCCGATTGCAATTAAAAGTACGGTGCGTAAGCGGCACCTAAGTTTTACCATCATATTTACTCCTA
>JBDLJY010000385.1:0-5807 GCA_039714115.1 Pseudomonadota bacterium
GAGGGATGCTATTATCACAGTAGCCATTGTCCTTTGAATTCAGGCTGTAAAGCTTTTTGTGCCGGGCATTTCAAATCGGAGTATCGGTGTCAAAAAAAAATCGGATCCCTCAATGCTTCGGGCCCAAGATAAACCGAAAAAATCAGATTTTGCTGCTGGACGGGGTTTGCAACCCCGTCCGTAACGTTTGATTGAGCCGGATAGGGTTTGCAACCTGTGGCTGCTGGACGGAAGGTCTTAAACGTTGCGGACGGGGTTGCAAACCCCGTCCGGCACAAAAGCTTTTTGTGCCGGACATTTCAAATCGGAGTATCGGTGTCAAAGAAAATCGGATTTTTTATCGTTCCCACGCGATGCAAAGGAATGCCTGCCCAGGACGCTCCGCGTCCTGCAACGAGAATGATGATAGTCGGGAGGAGGTTTGGCACTTGCCGCCGCGAAGCGCTCATCGAGCCGACACAAGTTTATTTTGGACGAGACGTCCAAGATAAATCTTGGACTCCTAATGCTCCGGAGTCCAAACCCCCTACTTTTTAGACGAGACGCCCAAGATAAATCTTGGACTCCTAATGCTCCGGAGTCCAAACCCCCTACTTTTTAGACGAGACGCCCAAGATAAATCTTGGACTCCGGAACCATCTGCTTTTATTTCAAATACTTAGTATATTTGCAAGTGATTTTTCAAAAAAAAAACATCAAATCAAAATGTTAAGCTTAACTTAATGGCATTGAAGCGTAGGGTGCGTCCCACGCACATTATTGATGGCGTTGTAGATTAATAATTCGTGGTGAGATGGTGCGTAGGACGCACCCTACGCTTGCTATGCGAAACCCATCCTACGCTTGTTTGGTATTACCTTGCCGTCGCCGAGTCTATGAAGTCCCAATGGAATGTACTCTTACCAAAGTTGTCAACATCCTCTAACAAGTAATAGTAGGTGTATCCCGGTACGACACCTGAGTCTTCATAAGAATAAGAGGCACCCCCTATTGATTCGTTTTGAGCATAAATCAGTTGCTCGGTAATCCGGGTAATCTCGGTATATTCTCCATTCTCAATTTTGGCTCGCCAGATATAAAAGCCCGCATTGTCTAGTTCAGTTATGGTCTCCCACTCTAAGAGAATACCATTTGGCCCCGCAGTGGCGGTGAAGTCATGGAGTTCGGCCAAAGTTGGGGTACCAGATAATACAGTGAGTGTTGCGATAGCGGTATTCTTTACATTTGAATTAGTGCTACTTTTAGCAACAAAACTCACTTCAACTTGTTTATCATCTTCTAGAAGCGGAAAATTTAATGTTACTTTTACATCTACCTTTTCAGATTTATTCAATTCCGCTTCTGTTATATCAACAGTAGCAACTGTGCCATCACTAGATGTAGCGGTAAAGTTGAATATATCCTTGTCTCCAAAATTAGTCACCTCAAAGGAAACTTCAGCCGTTGTTCCGCCTGGAACCGACAAACCTGATGTTTTGGCCTTAACCAAAACAGTTTGTTTGGAAAACACCGTCGGAAACGCCCGAAGAAAGTTTTTACCATTTGAATCGGTGCCAGTGGCATAAATTCTAAATGGCTTGTCCGGCAACGAGGCGGATTCAGCCCAATAAGTTATGGATTCTCTTCCTGTTATCCGTCCCTTTACGGCGGATATGACAGAAATCACCGATCCCTTTTCATCTCGTAGCTGATACGAGATATCTGAAACACCTTCACGATTTAACAATCCTCTAAAATAGGAGGTACCTTCAGAAACGGGCAGTCCATCTATTGGAAATAACCCCTGATGAAGAGCGCGGCCCTTAATTTCAACGAAAGCCACATCCCTTAATTCTATCGTGCTATTCCCGAATGCAGAGACAGATACTTTGCCGTTACCGGAAATTTTAATATTCCATTCTCCATCAACCGGATTTTCTATTTCAAATACAGGACCAGACGACAAATGAACTATCTTGGCATCGGGATCACTATCCTTAACGCTTGTCCCGTCTGGACGGTGTAGTACCAGTGATATTCCACTGTCAACCGTTGTTGATATTGTGAGTGTACTAATTGATGAATCAACGGCTACCGGAATTTTTTTTTCACTTCCCGAGACGACATCACTTACAATCAAAATGGGTTGACGATCTCCAGTGACAATAGGCTGTATTAAAACATCAAGATTCTCTACTTCGTTCTGATGAATCAAAAACACTTGCCCACCGGTTTTTTCAGCTATATCAATATATGCTTCATGCACGGGGGAGCATGTGCCTGTCAAGATAAAAACCACAGAAACATTTTTTTTGTTAGCCTGAGCTATTATACTGTCTGCTAAATTGGCATCCTTTGGTGAAGCATCTGTATAAACAAAAATCTGACTTGCATCACTAACATTATTTAACGTTTCTTGAATTCCACCCATTGAGAACTCAGGACAGTCCCCTCCTCCATCAACCCCAATAGTACCAATCTTATCTATGAACTTATTTTTGAATATGGTTTTTAATTCAAGTTTTCCATGTTCAGGATCACCGAAGGTTACAAGCACAAAATTATCAAATGTAGACACGCCCGTTGTATCTTGGACGATCTTTTCTATTGATTTTTTTACACCTGCAATTTCATCACCCATACTACCAGTGGTATCTACAGCAAATCCCATATCACCATAATGACCCATTAGTGCTCGAAGTGCGCCCGAATTATTTTTTATCCCGTCTTCGTTAATGATACTTAATACAAACTGCTTCGAAGCTTCAATCGCTAGTCCCCTCGCCTCATTATGATGATGGCGTGTTGGTGCATCTTTATTAATACCATGGTCATCTGCACCATCCCCCCCATGTGAACACTTTCCTGTTGGAGTATTTGCATGTCCATTACCTGTCACTGAAAAATACCCTGTTGTTTCATATGTTAAACCAGATTCAGTTAATGTGCCATGATCATCTTCACAGGTCCGTTGTTCACGTCCAAGTGCTGTAAGCGTACCCTTAGGAAGAGCTGTATTGATTGTTGTCTTCCCCAAGTTAACCCAATTACTATGGGCATAGAAATCCTGAAGCGTATGTAATGCCCTACCAAGTTCAATACGGGCGAAAGTTCCATTTGGAGTATCCTGCGTTAAGTAATCAATTACCTTACCCCTTTTTTCTGCTATTCTTTCGCTGCATTCCATCAATGATTCAGCATCACAATGGGCCGCTTCGGTGGAAAAATTAAAGATATCAACCCTTGCATTCCATTTGGCTATCTTACTGATAGCCTCATCTGTAAAGTTCAACACTTCACCCTCAACTGTTGTTGTAATTGGGGTTAAAGCATCTTCCGTTATGGCATTATGCGAACAACCCGTTGTTGACGTACAACCTTCCTGAATTTCCTTAAAAAAGAAATCCGGTTTAAATCCATAAGCCTGACTATAAGTTATAAATAATAAACAGGCTATGAAAAAGGATTCCATTATTTTTCTATGCACAATCTATTCTCCTCTTGAATTAAGTGAGTGGTGCGTTTGAATTACATCATTACTAGGCTACCAAGTTAAGCCGCGACGCTTTGTGCCTGTTTGCTGTTACAAGGCTAAACACTTGATGTAACAATGTGTCGCGGCTTAAGTGGATAGCCCATTACTGGAAGCTATTTATCTTTTCTTGTAACTGCTCCACCAAAAGTTGTTGAAGACCTTCAAATTTTCCTACAGAGAGGTAAAATTTATGAATACGTTTAATTTCTTCGGTTTTCCTGTATTGCCCAAGATTTTCCAACATATAAACCAATACCTTTTGACTCATTTCTGTGGCAAATTTATCGCCATATAAATGAAGCCAGTCATAACCCATTCTGCCTTGCAAGTCTGTTTTGTCACGTCCAGAAACTATTAATCTAGCTAGAATCGGAACAGCCTTTTCTTTGTAGCCATACCGAATAAAAATATTCGCCGCAGCATAGGCTACTTTTCCATCCGTATGGTTACGAAGCCGCTTTGCAAGATAAATACCATCTGGTTTCGGAAGCCCATACAAAAACTCATAATAGGAGCCACTTTCGTATTGACTTTGAAACTGTTGCATTAGCTGATTTTCAGACGGCGATAGCTCCACAGCAGAGACTGGGAAAACACCAGCAAAAAATATCATAATACCGGTAATTAACTTTTTCATCATTCCTCGTTCTGGTTATGCATTGACAAAAAATAAAAATTGTGTAATGTGCCGTTACTCACCTTTGCATATATAACAAACACTCGTCAGTTTTGCAGTCAAACCCCATTAGAGTCCATCGTTCCCTCGGCATTCCAGTCATATCTAAAACGCCTTTGACAGTCATTAGGGACTTGTTTAATACAATCCTTTTCTGGTAAAATTTCAATTTTAACGTCACGTCCTGCGGTAGTGACTAACGGGTGCCTAGTTTACGCTAAATATTTTATAATAACTAACAAACATTATAAATTATGTTAGGATAGTTAGGACACT
Organism: Pseudomonadota bacterium; assembly: GCA_039714115.1. Classification (GTDB taxonomy): domain Bacteria; phylum Pseudomonadota; class Gammaproteobacteria; order Beggiatoales; family Beggiatoaceae; genus Thiomargarita. Next base: position 4,467 of record JBDLJY010000385.1, read on the forward strand.
GCCCTAACAGGGGGGCATATCATAAATGAAAAGATTTACAAGAATCTACTAACAACAGTTATAAATTACATTAGGTTTGTTAGTAATTTTGAGAGAGACCAACAACGATGGCGCATACCAAAGAACAGTTTACCCAAGCTGAAAATAATTGGGATTTAGAAAATCTGTACACTGACTTGGCATCGGCTAAAGGAAAAAATCTCACGCTGGTTGAAAAACGACATCTGCGCGGTTTGCTATGTGGATATAGTCCCGTCGAGATAGCTCAAGTGCTCCACAAAACCAGCAGGGGACTTGAAGTTGATTTGTCCAATACGTTGTATCAATACGTTAAAACTATCGTCGATAGGCTCGATGAAAAAGTGGAAAACTGGCGAAATATCTGTCAATGGCTTGAGGATGCAGGTTATAAATATCAGCCAGCCGCGACTCAATCTCAATTAAGCAATTCTGTACCCGTAGATGCTAAAGTCCATATATCAAATATAAATTTTGAGGGTGACAAAATTGAGATTGGCATTCTTCTTCAATTACCAATCCCATCACCTTCAGACTCTTCAAACAAAAAGCCCGCCCAATAAGCAAGGCGCGTTTCAATCCCAATTTAGGCTCGTCCAAAATAAATTTTGGACTCCTAAATGACAAATCTAATAATTTATAGCTGGTTCTCAGCTAAAAAAACTTGGAGCATTGGTGCGGCACGAAAGTCCATGCCCGCTAACAGCGTTTGCGCCATACAGGGATAAATCACTTTTTGTCAGAAAACCGTGTATAATTGAAGTCAGCCCTGTCATCAGGACTTCAAAAACTTAACCTTTATGTTATGCAGTGAATTTTCGTTACAACAAAATGGAAATTATTTTATGATGACAACCCTTGATGTTTTTAGTATTAACGAGTTAAGCCAACGAACCAGTGAACTCATTCAAAACCACTTGTTGCTCCACTACTCAATAAACTTTTGGATATCGGATATCGTCTTTCTTCCCAATTGATATCAGATGTCACCAATCGTGCTAAAGAACAAATGAAGCCAGTGTAGCTGCATCCCACGCATTTTTTTAAAGATATTTAATCAAGGAGTGCGCTGGAGCGAGCGTAGGGTGCGTCCTACGCACCATCAATCCCCACACCTTAAATGTGCGTGGGACGCACCCTACGCTTGCTTTTGGGGTATCAGCATCACAGGTGCGTAGGACTTTCCTACGCTGTTTGCACACTCACAATGCACTTTATAGATGCACCTCCTGAATGCCCGCCGTTATTATACGCGAGGTTTATCGTTCCCACGCGCCCCTTTGAAGAGCAGGTATTATCGTTGGCATTGCACACCAATTGGTA
>JBDLJY010000386.1:0-5789 GCA_039714115.1 Pseudomonadota bacterium
CATGACTGATATCACCAGTGCTTATAATGTGGCAGAAGACATTTATTTGGAGCCTGAATTTAATGATTTATGTGGCTTTCGAGAATCAGAAATCAGAGCCGTTGTGACTAAAATCGTTGAAGAATGTAAACTTTCTCCTCAAAAGGGGGAAGATGCCTTAGCCCTGATGCAAGCGTTTTATGATGGCTACAGTTTTAGCGATCAAGAGAATGAATTGATTTATAATCCGACATTAGTGCTTTATTTTATAAAACGTTTTCAACGTCAGTGTAAATTTCCGCGTCAAATGCTGGATAACAATTTGGCGATAGATCGGAGTAAACTTTCTTATATCTCTGGTTTGCCCAATGGGGAACCCATTATTTCTCAGGCTCTAAATGAGAACCCGCCCTTGAATCTCAAACGCTTAGCAAATCGCTTTGGTGTGGATGAGATGTTAAATGCCGCTAAAGGCAACACTTTTATCGTATCTTTGCTTTATTATTTAGGCATTTTGACTTTTAATGGAAAAACCGCGTTTGGTAAACTGCGTTTCAAAATTCCAAATTTAGTGGCACGACAACTCTATGTTGAACAACTTTTTGAGTTGTTTTTACCCCAAGAATCGGAGCGCTCTCAAGCTCAGCTTCTCGCGGAAGATTTTTATCAAACAGGCGATTTACAAGCCTTGTGTGATTTTATGGAGCAGCGTTATTTTAGGGTGTTTGATAATCGCGATTATAGCTCGGCAAATGAGTTGGTGATTAAGACGGCTTTTTTAACGGTGCTATTTGATGATGTGTTTTATGTGATGGACTCTGAATTTCCGCTAGAACGGAGATATGCGGATTTGACGATGATTATACGTCCAGATCAGCGCAAATATCCGCTTTATGATTTTATTTTGGAATTTAAGTATTTAAAGTTATCTGAAGTGGGTTTAAGTGGTGCGGAAGTTCGCGAAAAAAGTATTGAGGAACTCATGGCTTTAAGTGCCGTAGAAGATAAATTGGCGGAATCTGAAAAACAATTACTTGATTATCAAACTCGTTTGGAGTCTAAATATGGCGATTCTTTGTTACGCTTGCAACTGATTAGCGTGGTGGCGGTGGGTTTTGAGCGTGTGGTGTGGCAAAAGGTTTACTAATTTTAGGAGTCCAAGATTTATCTTGGCTGGGCGAAATTTGAAATTATACCGGAGCTGAACAGCCCCGACAGGTGGGCAAAAAAAACACGGGGCAGCGAAGTTGATGTACTTAACCTGCTGGGTATTAGTCTCCCAGCAGGTTTGTCTTAACTTTATGGTTACAGAGCTTTGACACTTTCCAAACTTAAGCCAGTCGCACTCGCTATTTGTTCATCTGATAAAACATTAAGTGCCTTCAAATGACGAGCGGATTCTTGAGCTTGTTGTTTAGCCTTTTTTTAAATCCTTCTTGCTTGATTTCTTCTTCACCATGTTCATCAAACATCCGCGCACGTTCTTCGGGTGTCACTTTATCTTTCTCGATCAGATTGAAAATGTGTTTGATTTCAGGCAAAGAGTAATGAGACTCGTCAACCTGTTCATCCATGCTATCATTTATCGCCTCCAACCACTCATGGCATTGCTTAGGAGTGACTTTTTTATCCAGGTATTTGGGGCAAATATATACAATCTTATGATCAATCTCTCCAAAAGGTTTACCTTGCAAATCTTTTGGATCAAAATCAGTGATGCCAATATCCTTTTTATGCCTATCACCCGAAGTTAGTACGACAAGCGTAAAAACTTTTAACTTGGGATGATAATCATCTGAATTAAGCACCTGTTCCAATAAAGCAACACAATGGTAATGCAAAAAGCGATGGTAGTGATCGAAATCACGTACATGTTGTATGTTAACAATTACCCGATTTTTCTTGTCCTCAGCATAAAGATCAAATTTGGTAGCCACACTACCAATTGATGGGCTGTATGCTTTATCTTTTTCTACGGTGTCAATTTCAAGTTCTATGCCCAGCAAGTCTCGGACAAAAGCAGTGAAAATCTCTGGCACACTAAAGATTCGGCTTTTTTGAATATGACAGGTTTATCGTAATGGTGCGACTTCTTTCATAGTTTGATACCCGATTTTTTACTAAGCGGAGGCGGATTATATCATAGTGCTATCAAAAGGATTGACGGTGGGAGTCTAGCGGAGATATGTACAGCGGATTGGTTTAATACTATCAATAATCTAATCCGTTGTACTATAAAATGCGCTGGAGCGAGTGCAAGAATAGCATAATACGGTTTTTCCTCGCGGCACTCAGTCAACCAATACATCGCAGGGGCAAGCGGGGGCGGGCATCCTCCACCCGCTTGCCCCAATACCATTAAGTTAAGGACAACTAATTGATTTTTTAAAGAAAAAAAATACGCTCCGTTAAAAATCCGATTTTTTCAAAAAATCGGATTTTTTTAACATAGACGCTCCGCTAAAAATCCGATTTTTTCAAAAAGCTTATCGTCTCGACGTAAGGAGAGAACTTATTGAGGGATCGGATTTTTTTTGACATAGACGCTCAGTAATATTCCAATAAAATAAATTAGTTATCATTAACTTAATGGCATTGACCCGCTTGCCCACCCTACGCTGACTAAATCGCTCTTATAATTTTAGCTGGGTGTGGGTTTTATTGAGGTTGTTCTTGTGTTTTAATCCCTTTATTTCGTCAATCCCTGTGCTGGGTTGTGGGGTTTTGAACGAGAAGTTCCCTACGGGAGGAAATCCGCTCAGCTCCATTCCCGAAACAACTTCAATCTGCCCGAGGTTTGGGCAATAACTTATCTGGATGAGCGACATAAAACGTTTGGGACAGGGTTGCAAACCCTGTCCAGCATAGATCAAGCTTCGCGTCGAAATGACAAAGATAGCACAGGGATTTACGAAATCAGGGATTGGTGTGTGGGTTTTATTGATAGTGTCCGTTTTATAGTGGTTTTTTTTAATCCCTTATTTCGTCAATCCCTGTGCTGGGTTGTGGGGTTTTGAACGATATTTATCTTGGAGCCCTGATATTCGCGGAGGGTAGTTTAATTTATTTGAAATATTTGTGCAAGTGGTTGTGTCTGGCTCTTATCCTTTCTTATTGGCTATCTGTGTTGTTGGGATTTATAAAATATATACAATCTTATGATCAATCTCTCCAAAAGGTTTATCTTGCAAATCTTTTGGATCAAAATCAGTGATGCCAATATCCTTTTTATGCCTATCACCCGAAGTTAGTACGACAAGCGTAAAAACTTTTAACTTGGGATGATAATCATCTGAATTAAGCACCTGTTCCAATAAAGCAACACAATGGTAATGCAAAAAGCGATGGTAGTGATCGAAATCACGTACATGTTGTATGTTAACAATTACCCGATCAAAAGGATTGACGGTGGGAGTCTAGCAACCAACCCGAGGTGGGGCAATCCCTTGTGGTTGCCCGCCCTACGAAAAATAACGTCTCCTGTAGGGGCAATCCTTTATGGTTGCCCTACGAACGCACGGTTCTGAAGACTGGCATTGCAGGGTGTTCTCAGGGTTGCGAAGTGGGTAAAAAGGTGACTGTGGTGCTAAGTTTAACTTTATTATAAAGGATGAGATTTTAGGTTGTGTTGTGTCTATCCGTTTTGTTAAGCTCATGTAGGGTGGATTAAGCGATAGCGTATCCGCCCATATTTATGGGAAACCGTGGATAAATAAAGCTGCTAGTATAAAACTTTTAGTGTGGTGCGAGATAGGAAGGCTCGCCTAGCATGGTAATCTCACGCTCAAAGCCCCATTTTTATTGACTTACGCCATTTTGCCCTCGATTTGAAAATAGCCCTCAAAACGCTCAAGCCCCGTTTTTATTGACTTGTGTCGTTAAAATTTGAGTTAGTTCGTGCGGCGAGCAGATTTGACAAAAAGGGGCAAGCATCGTAGGGCAACCACCCGAGGTGGGGCGGGCAACCACAAGGGTATGCCCCTACAGCCTCGAAGATGAAATACGGCTGTTTTGATGCCTTGCATGGTGAACTCACAATCGTAGTGATAGCCCATCGGCTATCAACAGTGCGCCATGCGGATAAAAAAGCCGTGATGGAAAATGGTCAAATCGTGGAAATTGGGAACAATTGGAAGCCTGTGAAGGGGGCGGTTACGCGCTTTATGGAACGGCAATAGGCTGAGCCGGCACGATATGGCATTGAGTTAGCGTACTCACTCCTCATCCAAAGCCACCTCTAAAAGTTTCAGTGCTTGTTTTAATACTAAAGTACGTCCCTCAGTGGCTTTATTGGAAAAGTGAAATCTTAATTTTTCCAATCGCTCAAACGTCTCGGCATCAAAAATGATGTTGCGTTCAACCATGCCAGCCGCCTTTTGGCGCGAACGAAAGGCGGCTCGTGCGTAATTATTAGTTTTTTGATAGGGATTCATTGGTTTTATAGTAAGTCGAAAAACGAGAGAAATTAATCGTAGTGTGTTATTATAGATTTTTTATATTCACTCGATGTTCACGACCACAAGTTTGTAGCGGTCAACAACTCGATTCAATTATATCAAACGCACATAGAAGAGGACAGAAAAATGAACATAGAAAGCGCACAACGGCCAACTTCCGGGTGGGATGTCGAAAAAACGGGGGAAGAGAGACTGCGCGACAAACCGGAATGGGGAAGACCATCCTACCGCCAAATTGCTTGCAATGACACCCCCCCCCCTTGCGGACCAGATCCTCCAATCCGAACTTTGTAAATTGCAAGCAATGAGAAACGCCCAAAGCAGCGGGGCAAAGTGTGGTGAGCAAGAAGTTCCAACTCACACATAGCTCACAGCGAGCCCCCTGCGTCACAAAGCCAACGCCCGCGCTCACCCTTAGCCACCTGCAGGCCATATCGGAAAAAATCCGCACCTCGCTAGCTGGGAAATATTTGCGACCGCGAAATGGCAGCGGGTGACGGGCATAGCCAATAAAAGTCTTGTCAGGGTGTTGTTCGATGCGCGTTTAAAATCTGGTTGGTTGTCCGCACCACACGTCGTAATTTCCATCGGGTGGGAACGACAATCAACCAATCATCCATAAATCTAATGTAGGTGACATCGAGAGCCGCCATTGCATCATCCAAAGGCTTGAGATATAGAGCACCCATTAAAGGCGATAATAAGCAACCCAAGGAAATGCCCCGCGAAATGTTGATATAATTCCCGCCATCGACGACGCAATGTTTGAGATATCCCCAAAGCAATCGTAAAACAGTCTTATCATCAACGAACTGTTCTACTTGCTCGTATAAAATGTAATGATCGATACTGGCATAATAGCTTTTGACATCGGATTTCATCACATACGAGTCTGGCTCAAGTGCATTAATTGCAGCGCGTACTGCCCCTTTTAACCCACCACGTCCTTTAATGTGATAACAATTGGGGGATAGCATCGGTGCTAAGTGTTGCCCTAACACAATGCTCATCGCCTTTAACACCAAAGCATCCGCAGACTGCCACAAATCAATCACCTCACCCTTATCAGTGTGAATCCTATCCAAGGAGCTAAATTCATACTCACCTGCCATGAGTTTTGCTTGCAATGACGGCTTGAAATCAGCCCACCGCCGGCGCAAATCCCATACATCGTTGTTGGGTGAATAATCTTGGCGCTGCTTGCAAAGCCACTCGTAGGCATGATTGAGCACGGTATCGGAGGCGATTTGGTTGATCATACCACTTTAATCAAATCATCCCGTTGCAAATCTTGCAAAAAAGGCAAGACATCGTGTACACAAGTTTCACGATCCACCTCAAATTCCTGTACCA
>JBDLJY010000387.1:0-5759 GCA_039714115.1 Pseudomonadota bacterium
AGCTTTTAAAGAATAAAAGAGCTTGGCGTTGTCCGGGAAAAGTTCTCGGTAAGCCCTCACCGCCTCATTTAGTGCGGATTCACTATAGAGATAGAGCGGTGTTGGTAAATTGTCTCGGTGTGCCGTGATGTAGTCTAAAACGAAGCGCGTTTTTTGAGTCATCTATTTTATTTGTGCTGTCGATGAAATGACGTTGCACGTAGTCACCCGCACCAGCAATGCCATTAAGTGCCAATTCAATGCTTTTCTCTGAAATATCAAATGCGTAAAACTTGGCCTCTGGAAAAGCCTTGGCAACATCCAATATTCGATGCCCACGCGCCACAACCAACAATCATCAACGGAAAAGTTTTGCCCTTAAAGCCCTTGGACTGCATCTCGCGATCCAATATCTTGAAAAGCTTGGCACCATTGACGTTGCTATTAGACTCCGCCAACGGATAAGAAAATCGGTTATAAAATGGTTGAATCTTGTCTCCACGTTCAAAGTTTTTATTAGAAGAATACTGCATTGCTAAACATCTATGCCACCGCAAATTCAGTCAGGGGCCGTTTTTTGGGATTACGAAAACCTAAGACAATCTCATCATTGGGAATTCCCGCCTTCAATAATTCCGTGGCAATGCCAGATTCAGTCCAATCTTGTTCAATCCAAATTTTGCCATTGTGTAAACGAAGATGAAGAGTAATTCCATGAACTCGATGATCATTTTGCCAGCCCACTTGTAACCAAAGATATTGATCGTGTTCTTCATCAAAGCTTAGAAGTGTCTCCATTTTTTGACTACACTGATTGACAACGATTTCTGCATGTTTAGTTAATAGGCTTTTAATCAAGCTGCGATATTGAATGGTTTTGTCCATTTGACAATTTCCTCAGTTTCAACATTGACGATGATAAAAGGTAGTTGATGTCGTTTGATTATAAATTGATAAGCATTCTGCTTAAATACCTCATTATAGGTTTCACTGCTAACAGCTATATAAAGTTGGCGTTGGGGATCGGTGACTTCCAAGAAATCTTTGTAAATCTCATATTGTCCTAAAGCCATTTTCAAATCAGACAGAGGTGAAGGGCTAATAAAACTTTTGACTTCTACCACAATCTTATAACTTTCTTTTTCGGCTGCCAAAATGAGTTCAGCACCTAAGTCAGCATACGCTGTCACTTCTTCATATCTAATAGTGTATGGATCATGCGTAATTTTCCACCCATCTTTTATGATGGCATTTTTTACAGGATCATGGATAATATCTTTAGCTGGCATATCAAAAACCTATTTTATCTCCAGTTCATTATTGATCAAATACATTCTCATTGTCGTGTTCTTTCAAGTAAATGTAATCCGTCAACACTTGCCCAGTCTTTTTGATGATTCATTGTTGACTTTTTGAAAATCTCGAAAATAAAAATTTCAAAATAGGGGACAGACCACATTTTATTGTGTGCGCCGGATCATCAAGATGATGAAAAACCCCATTCGCCACGATCACGTCAAATGACCGGCTCGCATTGTAATCCATGATGTCGCTATAGTCAAACACAATATTTTCTACCCCATCCTGTGCCGCCTGCTGTCTGGCTAATTCAATGCTTTTCTCTGAAATATCAAAGGCATAAAACTTTGCCTCTGGAAAAGCCTTGGCAACATCCAATATTCGATGCCCACTGCCACAACCAACATCAAGAAAAGTTTTGCCCGATAAGTCCTTGCATTGCATCTCGCGATCCAATATCTTGAAAAGCTTGGCACCATTGACGTTGCTATTAGACTCCGCCAACGGATAAGAAAATCGGTTATAAAATGGTTGTATCTTGTCCTGCATAATGGGAGCCTTCAATTGTCGCTTTCGATCATCGCCAAATAGCAACGAGCGGGGAAAATAGGGGACAGACCACTTTTTCCATTAACTGAATAAAACGTGGTATGTCCCTTTTACGCCTAAGATGCTCATAACCCCGTAGTCAAAAACCCAGTTTACAATAAACTTGGGTTATTTTTTTTTGTTGACTCTATCTAGTCAGCATAAATATGACGTGATTAGACGCATAATGCTTTCGAGGTAACATTGCTGCACAAAAACGGTTGCCTCGAAAACTATAGTTAAGTTTAAAAATAATTATGATGGGTGTAATGAGCTTTTAACCATTTTAGGGCCATTGTCCCAAAATATATATTTCCCTGTACTTCTTAATTTGTCTTCTACCTGCTTATAATACGAATATAATTTTTTGGGATCATGGTCAAATTCAGCAGAAATGTTGTGTCGAATTTGTCGAATTTCATCAATCGCTGGATCGTTTATCATTGTCAATTCCTCCCAGTAAATTGAGTGGTGTAGTCAATAACGGGGTAAATAAACCTAATTTGGTATTGACTCTTAAAATGTGATCAAATTTGTTTATATTAGCGATATGCTGGCAATTCCAAGTTAATAGCATATCGATTTTGTAGTATGATGCCACTGCAAGATGAAGGGCATCACCATTGTTGTGTCCAATGTGTTCTTGCAACGGTTTCAGCATCTGTACGAATATCGTAATAGAGGCTTGGGATAGAAGTTTCAATATAAATGTGTTTTAACATAATATTTTTCCGCAGCGAGCCATTTGACAATTTCCTCAGTTTCAACATTGACGATGATAAGTACTGAAGCAGAAATTTTCTGGTCTAATCATATCAATTAACTATATAAAATATATGAGATCACGTAAGCGACGCTTGCTGTTCAACTCTTGATAAAACTTCCTCTACAACAACTGGCAAAAACTTTTTAAATTGTCTTTCAACAACCTCACTGAATAACTTTTCTAATTTTTTTTCAAGTTGATACGTGTTTATATCATGTTGGTTAAGTTGAGCTGGATAATCATCATCATTTGCCTCAGAAAAAATCTGAGCAAAATCACTATTCTTACGTTTTTCCATTTCGACGTGAAATTCTTCACGACTCATTGAACAAAGTTCTTTCAGCGTGGTTCTTACGGCTTCTTCAAATTTTTTTTCATTCATCGTTTTATCTCTTCAATTTTTTCTAAGCTAATACAATTTTCATCTCGTACCACATAACACAAGGGATCACCCAAAAGAAGATGAAGCTTGGAATAAGTGTGACATCTTTTAGGCGGTGGTATACGGATTTGGAAAACTTTATATTTCATACCCGTATTTTTTTCCAACTGTTCAATAAATAAATCGTACATCGCACCTTTCTGTTCTCGTATGTCATCATTTTCATCAAGTTGCATCATGGCAAAAGTACCAAAAATATCTTTCATAAAGGGCGTTTCCAAATCTAAAAATTCATCCTCCTTCACACGAATATCTACATAAATGACAGCACCTTCATTTTCCCTAAATTTGCCTTTACGAACACGGGAGTTATACCAACAAACCGCTAAATCTTTCGCATACTCATTATTATATCGCCAAAAATAAACACCGCTACCCGCATATCCCTCCTTGGTTTTTTGAAACGAATTATGTAGTGTTATGTCTTGAGCCGCAGAAATTGTTGTTCCATGCGTTCCTTTAAAAACTAACATTGAATCTGTTCCAACTTCAGTTAATGAATTACTCAAACTAAACTTCTCCTTAAATTAAGCATTTTAAATTTAATTGCATTTTATATTCATTTTGTCGCTCATCGCCAAATAGCACTCATCGGAGAATCTTCCACCAAAATCAATTTGCCAGTATGATAAACCGCAAACGATCATTTTTATATTGTAGAGAAGCCGAACGCAAATCCCTAAACACTCGCTCTAATCCCAATGGCTCATTTTTCAGGTAGCCTTGATTAAAATTACTCAATTCAATTAATCCATCCACTATCGAAAACGCTAACTCCGAGCCCGCTATTTTTAGATTATCCAAACCGATATTATGTGTAATCTCCTCATATTCTTTTAATGTGGCTTGATTTTGACGTAGCCTTTGTACACGTTCTGTTGTTTGGTTCAACATCGCTTCGAGCAGATCAAGAGATACTCTTAGTCTCGCTAAACGAGATAAAAATAGATCAGAATCCAATTTACGTTTACCTCCCCGCAATTGGCTGACAAATCGCCGAAAGGCTCCTCGTGCGCCGCCATACCAAGCTGCTGTCCAGCCAATGTGTACAACTCAATGCCATTAAGTTAAGGGCAACCACAAGGGATTGCCCCTACAAAAAATCACGGTTCACGTAGGGGCAATCCTTTATGGTTGCCCTTAACTTAATGGCATTGACCGCCTTAGCACCGTTTGACTAATTGATTGAACGGTTGTTATAAGCTCGGTTTTCATAACACTGCCCCTTCTCCCTTTAGTAACGACTGAACCGCGCTTTCAAGTGAGCGGGCGGTGCGAAAAACTTCCGGTGTCAGCATGGCATCGGGGAATACGATCTCAAAGGTTTCTTCTAAGGCGAGTAGTAGATCGATAGCACTCATGGAATCCAAGCCGAGCGATTCTAACTCAACATCCATCGGAAAAATTTCCGCCGAGTTTGCAAACTTGAGATGTTTTTGTAAGACGTTTAGTAGTGCGTCTGTTATTTTGTCAGTTGGTGTTTGTGTCATGTTTTTTTTTAGTCTTTCATTTTTCTCATTTTTTCTCTAACTTTTTGCAAGAAAAATCGGACACCTTCTTTGTAATCGTCAGTTCATTTTCAGCAATGAAAACAAGCTCTTTATAAACTGCCAATATCTTATGGAATACCTTGAATTTCTGTTTCTAAGTTTTTTAGATCAATCAAGTCTTCCCATGAAGGGTGTTCATCTAAGATACCTTGTTTAATTTTTTCTTCTAATTCATTAACATTTGTTATTGTATATCTTGATAAAATTTCAAATCTTTCATTCATTAATTCCTGTTTACGAGTTAATAAATAGGATTTTAGACTGTCTCGCAATAATTGTTCATAAGAAAGAACGAATTTTTGTGCTAGATTTTCATAAGCTTTTCTTATTGGTATTTGATTTCTTGTCATAACGTCCATAATAATGCCTCAACGCCTGCTTGGCAGGCTTAATCTAGCCTCCGCCGGATTTTACCAGACGAGGTTCGTTCAATGGTTTCAACAAATTTGATTTGATCCGGCACCGCATAACCCGGCAACCGCTCAGATAAAAAACTTAGCAATTCGTTTGCTGATAGTGCTGACACAATTGGCACCACATTGAGCCACAAACTACTATTAAAATTCAAAGCCTGACAATCGTGAACAGCTTCATGCAAACCCGCCACCGACTCCACATACTCAGGGCTTATCCTAAAACCACGATTCTCCAAATAAACACTTTTTCGCCCAACAACGTGAAGTTCATGATGATTATCAACATAGCCTAAATCACCCGTTGCAAAAAAATCAGTCCTATTGTTGTTATCAGGCAAAGCCAAACAATCTCCTTTTAAATAAATTTCTCCAACTTCTCCCGGTAATGCAATCGTACCAGTTTCATCGACAATACGGAGATCATATAAAGGGAGAACCGTCCCCGATGAAGTCCAATCCTCATCATCATTACTCACAAAAATTTTCTGGCTCACCACTGATGGCGTTTCTGTCATCCCATAGCGTAGTGAACACGTTTGCACCGGATACGCTACCCTAAGCCGCTCAAACACCGCCGGCACCAGCGCACCGCCACCATATCCAATATGCTGCAACTTGGGCAACCACTTCGTAGGGGCAATCCCTTGTGGTTGCCCGCCCCTACGGAGTCCCGACAATTTAGATAGTTGTGCATAAAAATAAGGCACTGCTTCTATTGC
>JBDLJY010000388.1:0-5752 GCA_039714115.1 Pseudomonadota bacterium
GGTACATAATGTTTTCGATCAACAAGCTTTTAAAATCGCTGACTCATCGAGTCAGGTTTGCACCCGGACTATTATATATTATAGGCTTTATGGTGGGGACCAGCCTGTTATGCGCTTTTCCCAAAGCGGATGCGAATCCCACCGCCATTGGCGAGATAATCCATGGCACCCTTGATGACAATGATTTTCCCTACCAAGGGCGTTTTTTTGATGTCTACACTTTTGAGGGTGTTGAAGGGCAAGAGATATTTTTCAATCTTAGCTCTTTTGAGTTTGATGCTTTTTTGTGGCTACTCAACGGTGAAGGTCAAGTCATCGCCTTTGATGATGATAGCGGCGATGCCATGGGCGCATTGATCAGTCGCTTTTCCCTGCCACAAACTTGAACTTATCTCATCGCGGTTGGCTATCACGATGCTGGAGAGTCCGGGGCTTATACCTTAAGCTTGAACGAGGCACCTTGGGTTTATAATTATTCAGGTGGTTATCCTGAGGAAATTTTGATGGGCGGCCAAGTCAGTGGGACTTTGACCAATAGCAGCTCACAATGGAGTACCGGGCAATTTTTCAATGCCTATAGATTTGAGGCTTCTCCTGGACAGGCGGTTTCTATCGAGATGCGTTCCGAACAGTTTAATACCTACTTGTGGCTGTTAAACCACGAGGGAAGGGTAATCACGGTCAATGACGATAGAAGAGGCCAAACAACGAATGGCTTTACGAGTGAGATTATCTTTTTTCCGCCTATTTCAGGCACCTATTTCATTGGGGCGAGTTCCAGCGATCCCATGGAAATGGGAGAATATGAGTTAATCCTCAAAACCACACATCAACCGACTCAAGAAGCCGAAGGTCTCTTTGAGACGGTTTTCGGCAGTTTGGAGGCCTCCGATTTTCAATTCAGCACTGGGCAATACTTGGATGTCTATACATTGGAGGGTGAAATTGGCGAGAGTGTTACCATAGGATTGAGTTCATCCGGGTTTGATAGTTACTTAAGAATTCTGGATAGTGCTGGGAATGTTTTGAGGGAGGATGATGATTCTGGTGTTGAAAATGATGATGCGCTCATAGAGAATTTTGTACTGCCCGAGTCGGGGCACTATTCTGTGTGGGTCAGTTCCGTATTTGCTGGCGGTACCGGTGATTATGTGTTGTCCTTGAATGAGCCGTTACGGTCTTCTCGAAGTGGGCTTGATATTAGAACGGAAGAAAGTCTAAAGCTTGTCCTGAGTAATAAAGGGATGGGTGAGGATTTTGCGGATCAAGGCGGAATATTAGTGCGTGGGAAAGGGCAGCCTTTCGCAAATGCAAATCGGTGTAAGGGTAGTACAGATGCTTATACGGCAAAGGTAAAGATATGTATCGGGGATCGTGAGGAGTCGCTTAGCGGTACTGTCTCTCTGTCTGGCCCATCAGGGATTGTAATTAGTCCGGGGAGTATGAGCTTTACAGTTAGTCCTAATAGTTGCGTAACGAAGAGTCCTTTTTCTATCACGTCTGCAAGTGCGTCCGCAGGTGTAAAAAGTATCACGGCTACTGTTACAGGGCTTGGGAGTGATAGTGAGGATTTGAATGTTGTTGATGTGGAGTTGAAGAAGGGGGGCACCGTGGTCAACGAAGATGATATTGTTTACATTACTGACACCCCTGCGATGCCGCAATTAAAGGCAAAAATAAAGCCTGATGCTTTATCAGGTAATGCAGATTGGATGCTAAACATTGAATTCAAAAGACCAAACAGAAACGACGACGACACATTGAGCAAGACAGTTTCTGCGGCATCGGAATGGAATATCTCGCAAGACTTTGGCAATCACTTTTATGGAGGGAAGGCTACTCTTACAGCCAAGTACAATGGGGCAGAGTGTAAAAGGATTTTCCATATTCGGGGAACGAATCCTTCGGAAAATGCGGCTACTACAGAAATCGGGAATAGTCCATGGTACGCAAAAGCGATTGCACGACACGAATCAGGAACGCAACAGAATCGAACCTACTTGCAGTTTAATGAAGTTGGAAGTCTGGGTACTAATTACTTGACAAATATAAAACACACACCAAACAGAAGCTCAGATCAGAAAGGCTGGGGGATTTACCAACTTACAAAAATTCCACCAAATGGTAGATCACCAAGTCGAGACGAAGTATGGGGCTGGAAGGCTAATATATCCACAGGCAAAGCAGTAATGAATAGCAATGTGAATGAAGCACCTTCCTATTTTGCTGCGATTCAAAGGAAGTATCCCGCTCAATATGAAGCACCGCCTGCCACTTATACTCCACCAGGGACAAATACTCAACTCACGTACCTCGAAGCTGCGGCTCTTCAGATGTTTAACGGTTCCAGTGTGGTTGAATTACTACCAAATGGTCAGGGTGGAAATAGTAATTACAGATCGTGTTGGAAGTTCTATCCGAATAATCCTAGCGGTCAAAAGTGGGAGTTTGTAGCGAATCAGAATGATTATGTCAAGAAGATTATAGAGGAGCATGAGAATCCATGATTAGGAAAAAACACGTATTAAGTATGGTCATTTTATGGTTTTTTTTGAATGTTTGCCATGCACAAACTAATGACCCAATCGACGATTTCATGGCAGTCAGAAAAGGGAGTGTTGCTGACGATAGCACTCTGATGATGTTTCGTGTGGACTTGAATGGAGATGGGGTAAACGAAGTCTTTCTATCGACGGATAAAGACATAAACGGAAAACTCGGAAACATCTGGATGGTGTATATCTCCAACGGCCCCACGTTTTACAGAGCCGACAATTTAATTACCTTGGATCATGATACCTTGGTGTTTAGTGATGGCTCGAATCTCGGAATTGACTTATTATCCGAAGAAGCGGGTGATATACTAATCGATTTCTTGAACGGTAATAATAGCCAAGATGGATCGGATATCGGAGGGTACAAGCTATTGTCATTCACTTCATCGGGAAAAAATTCTATCTTGCTTATGGGATACGACATTGCTAACACGACGATCATCCAAAGAGTCTTAGCAAAGATTAAATTGTTATCAGAGGAATCGGGTGATGTACTGGTTAATCTCTTGAAAGGTAAGAACAACAGCACTAGAGGCCATTTTATAAAGGGGAAGGCCAAGAAGTTCAAGGCCCAAGGCATAGAGTTTCTCAATATTAAGGGAAACAATGAATGATACGAATGTTGAGTAGTACCCCAAAGGGTAGCGAGCGTAACCTGGGTTGTGCGCCAATGTGGGTATAAGTTCGATAAATACGAGGGTATTTTCCACTGTTACAATGTGGATAAAGCAGCAACTTACCTTGACCTTGAAAAAGATTAGCGAGCGTAGGGTGGGTAGAGAGCGAGCGTAGCCTGGATTAAATGTAGGGTGCGTACTCCGCACAAATAAAGTCACGTATAATTGATCTACATTGACAAAAATGTGCGGAGTACGCACCCTACACTTGCTTAATCCAAATCAAATTCAAGAATTGATAAAGGAATATATCGGTGATAGTTGAACAAGAATATAAAAAATATACAAAATGGCTAGACAATCCTAACTTTTTGAAGAAAAATTCTGAATTTCTCTTTTTTACTAGAAATAGTAGAACAACTTTTGAGCAGGCTTTAAAAGGAGCTACAGACTTTTCGGCTACTGAGGAGGAACGGAATAAAAATCTACAAAAAGCCCAAAAATTATATAAAAGTGCGGTAAAAGCATCTATAATGCGTTTTGAAGAAACTATAGGGCTTTCTATTACTGAAAACACTCAATTGATTCAGGCTTTTCGGGATAGAAATGCTGTGGAAGTCGTCAGGCTAATGGAGATTGCACATCAAAGAAAACCGCTTAGATATGATGAAAACGACACATATAGCCAGTATAAAAAAGGAAAAACTTATAATAATACAGACAAACGACAGATTTTGCATCCAGCAACCGGGGAAAAACAAAAAATTACCCGTGTTCAACTACATAAAGCCATTGTCGAAAAGTTCTTTAAGGGAAAGGAAAAACCACGAAATGGGGTTATTGTTTTTCTTGCGACAGGTGGATTGCCAGGAGCAGGGAAAGGGACTGCTTTACAAGATGCAATTAAAGATATGATGGGAATAGAAACCCAAGAAAAATACCCTGAAAAATACTACGTGACTGTTGATCCTGATGCGATAAAACCCTATCTCCCTGAATACCGTAACAAAGATGGAACACTAAACGGAAATCGTGTGCATCGAGAAAGTGGAGAGATAGCGGAAATCCTCAGAAAAAGAGCGTTAAAAGAGGGTTATTCAGTGTTATATGATGCCTCCATGCGAGATTATCCTGATTTTCGTTGGTATAACAAAATGGTAAGAGAGGCTAGGGAGAAAGGATATGAGCCAAAAGTAGCTTTTGTTTATGATGGCGGAGAGGCTTGGTATCGCAATTCTGTGATAAGAGATAGGGCTTTGCCAGCGGATGGATATTTAGAGTTTATGCGAGCTTATGATACATTTGATTATTTAGCTAAAGAATGTGGGGTACATGCTGTTATGTATGATAATAGCAGCAGGATACCAACAAAAGATTCTCCTACTCAAATTATTATGTACAGAGATAAACGTATGTATCGAAATAAGGAAAATCTACACCTAGTTAAAGATTTTGTCAATTTTAATATTTTTATAAAATCATTATTACAATTGAAAAAAGAACAATAACCTTTTCATTCAAATATTTATTAGCCTAAAAATGGAAAACTCTGAACCAAAAATGATCCATCCTGATGTTCTTACTCCTGAAGAAATTGCTTATGCTAGGAAACCAGAAGTAATAAGGCAAGATATAGCGAATGCAGAAAAATTTCATCAACTAAGGATAGAAGACTATCGAAAATGTCTACAATCAGAAGGAATATCAGAAATTGATATTAGGAATGAATTACTTGAAGTTTTTCCAGAACTAGCAGAAGAGAAATTTTCATTGTCTGAAACCGCTAATTCTCCCGAAATGCTGGAGGCTGAAAAAAGAGGATGGAAAAAAGCTATTCTAGAATTATTCATGGAGGGAACCATTGGGATAGATATCTTAAAAAAGAAACTCGGTATTCAAACGAATGGTGAAGCTATGAAAGAGATTAAAAAAGTCTCACCAAATTTTCATCTTCCAGCGATTTCTTAAAAAGTTCGTAGGTTGGAGTGAGTGTAGCGAGCGTAGCAAGCGTAGTCTGGGTTGATTAATGGATGAAATGTAGGGTGGGTAGAGCGACAGCGCAACGAAGTAACCGATAGGTTCAACCCACCATTCAACCTTGAACAAGAATTTGCCAACGTGTAATAGCAAAGCTTTGTTGATTGATTAGTCATCATAATTTAGCGAGCGTAGTGTGCGTCCCACGCACCTTTTAAAATGTGTGTCTGGAGTGCCTCGTAACGTCGCCTACGCTCGCTTTCCTCTCAGTTAGCTAAGGAAATTATTAGGATAATTATACTGTTATGTATTTTGAACTGAAAAACATCGGTGCGATTAAACAGGCCAAAATAGAACTTAGTGAATTGACCGTGATTTGCGGTAAAAACAATACCGGGAAAACCTATATTACTTACTCTATATATGGTTTTTTGTACGAAAAATATTCTCTCTTCATGGCAGTAGAGGACTTAAAATCATTTGTTAATCAAGAAAATATTATTGTTGACTTGAAAGTATTAGAACAAAATTTGGACCACATCAACAGACAATTGAGTGAACTTTACACCAAACAACTGAAAGATATTTTTAATGTTAATGCCG
>JBDLJY010000389.1:0-5750 GCA_039714115.1 Pseudomonadota bacterium
AAGGGCTGATTCGTTGTCCTGAAGATAATAAACAACCGGTAGATGAAGTTTGAAATCTTTTGGTTCCACCTGCTTCAGACAATTTTTGTCTTCACCCTCACAAAAAACAACATCGTTAGGAAGCGCAGGTGGCTCGCTGGCACCGAAACAAAGATACGGATCATCCTTGCATATAGAAACTATCTGATTAAGTGCCGACTTGATAGCCTCGGGCTCCGACACAGACACACATTGAACAATATTTTGTATGCATTCCTGTTTACCTTTAGTTATACCTGCCGGGGTAACGTCGTTAGAGCTAAACAGGCCACAACTGGATGCAGCATTCTGACAATTGATTCCGTCATCACTCTGTATGCCACAACTTGCCGGATCATTCCGACACGCCGATTTACCAGCGTTAAAGCCTTCGTTATACCTGTCCGGAGGACAAGTATCACATTTGGTTGGACACGCATCTAAGCCAGCATTAAAGCCATCTTCAAAACAGTCAGCGAAAGCCGACAAAGATAAAAAGGGCAAAACAACGGCAAACACCGCTGAAATGTATGCCCTTGTTATGATAAATTTCATAATTTAACTCCCCATCAAGTTGTGTATAATAATATAAATGCTAGTACAACGGATTAACGGAAAAAACGGATAAGATCGTTAAGAGAGATTAATCATAAAAACCAGTATCCATAATAACTGACTGGAAAAATATATGCAAGCTTTTGATTGTTTATTTTTGGTTTTTTATTCAAATAGTTAGTGAGGGTAAGGACATCTATTATGTCTAAAAAATACACCATTTTAACTTTACTCTTATGCCTCAGCAAGCTCACCTTTGCTGCCCAACACGCATTAATTGTTGGCATCAACGAATACTCACACCAAGACAAGCTGAGAGGCGCAGTCAATGATGCTCAATTGCTCAAAAAGGCTTTGCGTCATCATCATGTACATTTGCCTGATGAACGAGTACTACTCAATGCTCAAGCCACACGTACTCATGTCATTCAAGCATGGCACAAAATGGTGGAGCAAGCTAAGCCCGGTGATACTCTGATATTTACTTACTCTGGGCATGGTGGGCAAGAATCCGATATGCCCCCCTTTGATGAAAAAGATGGGCGTGATGAAACTTTAGTACTATATCAAGGGCGCATCATCGACGATGAATTAGTAGATTTATTTGCCCAAGCCAGTGAATACAAAATCTTATTCCTTGCCGACTCTTGTCATTCGGGCGGATTACCACGCAAAGGTTTTTGTCGTTCATCACGTTTTGCAAAACGCTCTTATGCAACCAAGCGTCACAGCCCGATTGTTTATACCAAAGGCGACGAAAAAGAAACGCTTTCTCATGTTACCTTTCTCACGGCAGTCGATACTGACAACCTCAAAGTTTGTGAAGGACAGTTTGACGGCAAATCTCACGGCGCCTTAAGTTGGTTTTTTGCTAAAGCATTGGCTGGAGAAGCCGATGGTAATCATAATAAACGATTAGAACGTTTTGAATTAGATGATTATCTTTCAAACAAAATTGTGGACGAGACTGAGGGAATGCAAACGCCCAAATTACGACCACGCCCAGATTCACAAGTTGTCTTGAGATTACAGGGTTATGATGTCGTCACACCCGCTCCGCCCAGCAATCTGCCTGAGCTGACGGTTAAGATCAAAATAGAAAACGGAGCTGCACCCGGCAAATTAAAAAATGTGCGAGAAGTTAGTGCCAATTTTGACTTACGTTTTGTCAAAAAAGGGGAGACAACAGAAGTCTATAATCACTTTGGAGATCAAATGACGACTGTATTAAGTCGACGAACACATCAGTGGCAACAACTGATAGACAAAGAACGCTTATTACAAGCATTAGCCACACAATTTGATATGCGATTGAGTCGGGTGCGTATTGAACTAGGGGAAGGTAATAAGTTATATCAACGAGGAGAGGAGCTACACTTTAGCATAGCACCGACATATGCTATGCAAGGATTGAATGCGTTGACTTTATTTAATCTCCCCGGCAATGGAGAATTGCAATTTTTATATCCTTTAGAACATCGCAATCATTCGTTAACAATTCAGCAGTTTCCTTATATATTGCCCCCTTTGAGGGTGACGCCCCCCTTTGGCGGGGATAATTTAGTTGCTGTGTTATGTACACGTCCCCCCATTCGTCTGCACAAATTGCTGAAAAATAGCGCACCTTTCTTGCCCGCACCAGCACAAGTCGTATCCGCTTTGCAAAAGCAACGTTGTCAAGTGGGACAAAAAGCTTTTTTTACGGAGCAAATTAGGTAAGATCTTTTAAGAGACGAAATTAAGTTGATCCTCAAACTGCTTTTAAAATGTCTAAGCGATTATTAGATGGTTTACTATTATATATAATAATAGACAAAATTAAGTTTGTTTTCAAATCGCTTTTATACGTTGTTCCACGCGGAGCTGATATTGTATGATGATCCAGATTGAGGGAGTGTTTATAATAACTCTGTTTTGCCTTATCCCTGCTAATAACTAATCCCAGTCGTATCGGTTTTGACTAATCTCTTATAAAGTCATTTCGACGCAAGGATAAATCTGTCATTTTGATTAATATCTCCGTGCCAATCCCCTTATTCCGTCAATCCCTGTACTAGGGTTTGTTGATCTCGCTATTGCTCATTAAAACATGAGTACAGGGATTTACGGAATAAAGGGATTTCGAGCGTTGATTATGTTGAGATTGTCCGTTTTGTTTTTAAATTAGCGATTAAGGAGTCCAAGATTTATCTTGGCTGAGTCAATTCCTGTACTGATGTTTTGGCTATGGGCTATAAATCCGATTTTTTAAAAAAATATGATTTCTTGATCATCGAATAGTTGTAGCCATCCCGACGTGTTTTTGTCGGGATGGATTAAAAAAAATATTTTTGACATTCGCATTTTTTTGGACAATACTTAGACAAGAGTATCTGACAAGCACAATCCCGGTTGGGTTGTCTATATCATAAAGCGAGCCACTGGCGAAGGCTGGATAAAGGGTGATTTCTCAATAGTGTCTATACTTATTAATGTTACTGATGTAGAATCTGGCATGACTTACTATTATAGCTTAGAGGATATAGACTTAAATGGACAAAGTACCATCTATTGGGACATGATAGATTCGGCGACGGCAAGGTAAGATTTCTCCTCGCGTCGAAATGACAACAGTAGACTCAATGCCTGTCCCGACGAAAACACTAACTTATAATTGAATAGGATAAATTTTTTTAAAAATCCAACTGGTGGTGCTGAAATTGGCGAACCGGGTACAGCGGAAGTGACTATTATGGATTATACTTGTGAGCCTCAGCCCGCTTCTTTGCAATTTTCATCGCCTGCATATAGTGTCGATGAAGATAATGTAACAGTTAAGATCACTGTCATTCGTTGGAATGGTAATCTTTGTGGTGTTGTCTCTGCCTAAAAAGTTGAAGTGGAAGAATGGCGAAGCTGGTAACAAGTTTATCATTGTGAAGCTCAAAGATGATCGCAAAATTGAAGATGATGAAACATTTAGCCTGACGCTTGTAAAAGCTAAAGGTGGTGCTAATATCGGCGATTCGGCTACAACGGAAGTGACTATTGTTGATAATGATTAGAATGTTGTTTCGGGAATGGAGCTGATTTCCCGAAACATCGTTCAAGCGAGAAAAAAATTATCATGCACAAAATAAGATTAACATTACTAGCATTGGTTTTAATGTCACCACTAACCCAAGCTGCCACAGACTGCGCGACTGTTACTCAAATCCCATCTACTGAATGTGAAGCTCTTGTCGCTTTATATAATAGTACGGATGGTGACAATTGGCAGAATAATAGGAAATGGCTTGAGACTAATAAGCCTTGTGGTTGGACTGGAGTGGCGTGGCGTGTAATGGTGGACATGTATCTAAGATATTTCTGTGGGGCAACTCACTCACCGGCACAATCCCAAGTCAATTAGGAAATTTGACTAAATTGACGAATCTCTCTCTGAGTAGCAACGAACTATGCGGAGAAATTCCAATTGAATTAATGAACCTGACTAATATTTCAGAGTTAAGCCTAAACTACAACCACCTAACCGCCACCGACTCGGAACTAATCGAATGGCTAGACACCCACACCCCCGGCTGGGAAAAGACACAAACCCCCTGCCCTCAACAACAATGCAAACTACAATTCACCTCCGCCACCCACAGCATAAATGAAAACGGAGAACAAATAACCCTCACCGTCACCCGAACGGAAAGTAGTGACGGCGCAGTCACAGTAGAATACGCCACCAGCGACGACACCGCCACAGCCCCAAACGATTACACTCAAACCACTGGCACATTGAATTGGAATGATGGCGATGGTGCTGATAAAACCTTCACAATAGACATCAATGACGACAGTGCTCCTGAAAGCGAAGAGGCGCTAATCGTTAGTTTAGGCAATCCAACAGGCGGCGCGAAATTAGGTAAGCCAGATACAGCTTTAGTGACGATCACAGACAACGACACAAAATTCAACTGCAAAAAAGTCACTGACATACCAAAAAAGGAATGCAAAACCCTTGTCGCGTTCTATGACAGCACAGACGGAGACAATTGGGAAGATAACACCGGATGGAAAGCCACAAATAGTCCATGTAACTGGTACGGAGTAAACTGTCGAGGCGGGAAAGTGACAGAATTAGCATTAGGGAATAACAACCTAAAAGGCACAATCACCAAAAAGCTCAATAAATTGAAAAGCTTAAAAACCCTACAGCTAAATGACAACAAACTGACAGGGAAAATCCCCAAAACCCTGATGAAGCTCAATAAATTAAAGGAATTGGACATAAACGACAACTGCCTAAAGACAAAGGTATCAAAGAAATTGAAAAAATGGCTTGATGAGAACAATCCGGGATGGGAAGAGACACAAACGAATTGCCTATATTAATCTAGAAATCCGATTTTTTAAAAAAATCGGATTTCTTAGATCGTAACAGGTGATTTTTTTAGGAGTCCAAGATTTATCTTGGCTTGAATGTTGTTTCGGGAACTCCGCTCCGCGGATTTCCTCCCGTAGGGAACTTATCGTTCAACCGGAGCGCACAACCACAAACAACCCACACCCCAATCCCCATATTCCGTAAATCCCCGTACTAGAGTTTATTGATCTAGCTGAGTTCATATCCTTTCTTATAAGCTATCCGTGTAGTTTAGTTGCCCAAACCCGCCCCTACTGCGTTAATTCAAAGCATTAGGCATATTATTGAAAGTTAGAACTAACTGGAATAGTTAGTCGTAACTGTTTTATTTTGTTATTAATAATAAAAATACATCACAAAAAAAATGGACAAATCGAATATTTTGGTCCATTATCAAAATGAGTCATGTCAAAAAAAACTCAAAAAAAATTTGACATGAGTTTTTATTTTTACTAGGCTTTGTAATATAAGAAAGTATTAACCCAAAGCATTGGCGAAGGGATTAAGTACCATTCACCTTTAAATTGTCAAAGGAGTAGATAAAATGTTAAACATAAAAATTCACTCATGGCTTCTAAGTTCAGTCTTAGGACTCGTTTTTTTATTACCTTTAGCGCAGGCGGCAACTGATTGCGCCGCTGTTACTGAAATTCCATCGACGGAGTGCCAGGCACTTATCGCTCTTTACAATAGTACTGATGGTGCTAATTGGTCGAATAAGACGGGGTGGAATCTGACAAATACGCCTTGTAGTTGGTATGGAATACAATGTAGTGGTGGACAT
>JBDLJY010000390.1:0-5747 GCA_039714115.1 Pseudomonadota bacterium
AGCGTGTGAACTGGTTGAAGGAGCCCAAGTTGAAGACGTCCTGCTCGCTTATCAAAAATCGCCGAACAGTCGTTTAATTTGCTCCCCGGTCACCGTTTTGGCCGCTGGATGAATAACCGCCTATTTCCAGCACATCACATCTACCCCGTCTATCTTGATTGGTTACGCCAACTACGGCGGAAAGCTCATACCTTATGGCTACAAGGTATGCAAGCGGGTGCTGCGGTGGTCAATTTGCCCCATTTAGTAAAGGGCTATAGTAGTCGGGTGATTGAGGGTATCGCTTCGGGGCGCCCAGTGATCTCTTGGGAAATTCCAGATCGTCCCAAAAATACGGCTATGTTTGAGGATGGTCACGAAATTTTGCTTTATTCAACGCCAGAGCAATTGGCAACTCAAATAGAGCGTGTTTTGTCTGATCCTGATTTTGGGGAACGGATTGCACAGAACGCTCGCAACAAAGTCAGGCGTTTTCATACGACTGAAAAAAGAGTTCAACAGATACTTCATTGGGTTGAGACTGATGAAGCCCAAGACTATAGCGATCAATTATGAACAACAAAAAACAAGGTGATTATCTGATTATTGCTGGCATTGCCATCGGTTTTATTATTTGGGCAGCCCTTTTGATTTATCATTCTTCTTTTATAGCCATTGATGGACAACGATATTTCTCGTTGTTTGATGACGCTATGATTTCCATGCGTTACGCTTGGAATCTGTCGCACGGAATCGGATTGGTATGGAATCCCGGTGAATGGGTGGAAGGCTACACCAATCTTTTGATGGTGTTATTAATGTCGCTTGTCACGCTAATATTCGATAATAAGTCTATCGCCGTGCTAGCCATTCAGATATCGGGGATTATCTTTATGCTGGCTAATGCTTATCTCGCCATGCGGATTGCTGAGCAGATCAGCTTGGGAGAAAGCCAACAACACCGTCTCTTGCTGAAATTAATCACTTTTTTCTGTACACTTTCCTATTATCCATTAGTTTATTGGTCTTTGATGGGCATGGAAACCGGCTTGCTTACCTTTCTCCTGTTGTTAGGGATTTTATTCGTACTCAGGAATACCCGTGAACACAACCAAAATTTGTTATTCCTAGTGCCCATCATTTTAGGATTGGCTTACCTAACACGACCAGACTCTCTTATTCCCGCTGTTATTATCTTGACTTATTTTTATTATTCTGAAAGTAGGCAAAAAAGTATCCACTTTAGTCATGCGTTCATACTTGGAATAGTGAGTCTGTACCTTATGTTTCCAGTGGGAAAAACGCTTTTTAGTTGGCTGTATTATGGTGAATTGTTTCCCAATACTTACACGTTAAAAATAGTGGGTATGCCTCTGTGGCACAGACTTCAAAATGGTTTAGCCTTTATAACGCCATTCTTGAGTGCCAATATTTTGATGATGTTGGTCGTGATGCTTGGTATCGTTGCCAATTTTCGTCCACAAAAATTGTTATTAGTAGCGATTGCTAGTGCTGTTATTTGTTACCAAATATGGAACGGTGGAGATCCTTGGCCCTATTGGCGCATTTTGTCACCAGTCATGCCGCTTATCCTCATTTTGTTTGTACATGAGATATTGCTTATAGTAGCCGCACTTTCTAAGAGGACCATTCTCCAAAACCCCATTTATATAGGACTCTTGATCATTTTCTCAGGGCTTGTTCAAACAAACTTTGCTTTTTTGGGGGAAATTTTTTTTCTAAAAAAGCCATATCACACGGGTGCTAATCATACAAATATTAATGATGCCATAGCACTTGCTCACTTAACAACAGCAGAGGCCACTTTAGGTGTCATTTGGGCGGGTTCGATTCCCTATTATACGGGACGAATATCAATTGATTTTCTTGGCAAAAATGATAAATATATTGCGCGATTGAATCCTGATCTTTCTGAACCTGCATGGCATGGTATGCGAGGGGTACCGGGACATAACAAATATGATTTAAACTACTCTATCAAACTCAAACAACCCACTTATGTGCAAACGTTTGACTGGGGAAAATTTGTTTGGGGATCACAAGATATTTCCGCTTGGGCAGAAAACCAATATGTCGAAGTGAAATATAAGGGCATCCGTTTATTTTTCCACAAAGACTCACAAGCGGTACGTTGGGATGAACTTAAACGTTCTAACGAAAGTCTTTTTGAATTAGAAAAACCATAACAAAATTTTGCTTGATTCCAGTTCATGGTAATTGAGATTGAGGATGCGTATTATCTTTACCGAACTGCCTAATAAAAGTTAAGTCAATCCCACTGGCTTAAGTGCAAACACATCGGTTTGCACTTACAATATTATGAAACAAATAGTTATGAATATAACCTACCCGATTGGTTGAAAACCCTATTGCGGATCGAAACGCCACAGATATGATTACTGTCGTCATGCCCGCTTATAATGCGGAAAAATATCTCGCCGAAGCGATTGAAAGTATCCTGAATCAAACCTTCCAAGACTTTGAGTTCATCATTGTCAACGATGGTTCGACTGATAATACCTTGAATATTATCCAGCAATATGCCGCACAGGATCGGCGTATTCGTCTCGTACAGATTGATCATGTCGGTACTAGCGCGGCTAGAAATGCTGGAATAGAGGTTGCCAAATCTGATTGGATTGCCATGATGGATGCTGATGATATTTCTCTGCCACAACGCCTTGAAAAACAAGTTCAGGCGGCACAAAAATACCCAGATGTGGTCGTGTGGGGAGTAAAAGGTTATAATATCAATTGTGCAGGTGATATTATAAGTAAAAGAACTTTTGACAATGGCCCAAATACGGAGGAAGAATTCTATACGATGCAGCGGCAAGGAGAATGTGTTTCGGTATTGAATGGCACCGCCTTTTTTAAAAAAGAGATTTTCCTTAAGGAAGGCGGGTATAATTCCACGTTCAAAGTGGCTGAAGATACCGAGTTATTTGATCGCATGAGTGATCATGGACCAATACTTACTCTGCCTGATGCGCTCTATTTATATCGTTTTCATGGGAGCAATAGCTGCCTTCATAACTTTGTCCTCCTAAAAACCCTGCTTGAGTATATCAAACAACGCCGTCAAGCGAGGCATTGCGGTGCTCCTCCGTTGAGCCTTGAAGCTTTTCTCCAACAACAAAACAAATGGGATCGCTTGAAGTTCGATTACGTCACTTTAGGTCACTTTTATCGACATAATACACTTATGTACTATGGTGAAAAACGTTATTGGCGTATGCTCTTCTCTTTGTTGTTTGCCACAGTGCTTCAACCACAGGCACTCATACTCGGATTGGGAAAACACTTATTTCCCTCTAAAGCACATTGATAAAAAAAACTGCGTATTGGGAGTTTATGCTTTAAATAGATTATGATTACTGTCGTCATGCCCGCTTATAATGCGGAAAAATATATCGCCGAAGCGATTGAAAGTATCCTGAATCAAACCTTCCAAGACTTTGAGTTCATCATTGTCAACGATGGTTCGACTGATAACACCTTAAAGATCATCGAGCAATATGCCGCACAGGATCGGCGTATTCGTATAGTACAGACTGATCATGTCGGTGGTGGTGCTGCTAGAAATGCTGGAGTAAAGGTTGCCAAATCTGATTGGATTGCCATGATGGATGCTGATGACATTTCTCTGCCCCAACGCCTTGAAAAACAAATTCAAGCGGCACAAAAGTCTCCCACTGTAGTCGTATGGGGAACTTATGCTCATAAGATCAATGCTGCCGGTAAGATTATCAGCAAAAAACCTTTTAACTTAGGCGTCAAAACTGAAGAAGAATTTCATGCCATGCAGCAACAGGGAAAAAATATATCTGTGCTTCATGGTCCGGTTTTTTTTAAAAAAGACATTTTCCTTAAGGAAGGAGGATATAATCCAAAATTTGAAGGGGCTGAAGATACTGAGTTATTTGATCGCATGAGTGATCACGGGCTAGTGCTTGCTTTGCCTGAGATTCTCTATTTATATCGTTTTCATGGGAATAGTGTCAGTTTTAATAATAGTTGGCACCAAAAAATCTTGGGTGAGTATATAAAACAACGCCGTCAAGCTAGGTTAAACGGTACTGAGGTGTTGAGTATTGAAGCTTTTCTCCAACAATGCCAACAACAAAGCAAATGGTTTCGCCTGAAATTCTATTGTGTCACTTTGAGTGATGCCTATTATCGACAGGCAAATGCTTACTATGGGGAAAAACGCTATTGGCGCACCGCATTCTATTTATTGCTTGCCATGGTGCTTCATCCTAATGCTGTTAGACGTGTGCGACAACGTTTGTTTGCCTCTAATTCATGAGAATGAAATAAGACCTTTAAGTGCTTTGTCATTTACTGGCGTTACCAGAGGTGCTTTGTTCTGAGAAATCTTAAGTGCTTGCCCTGCCGGAGCAGGTTTGCAAACCCCGTCCAGCAGATCAATGCCAGTATGATAACCCCCCCCAAAATAAGACCTGCTGGGAGATACATACCCAGCAGGTCGTTGTAAAATAAATAATTTTGTATTGTTACCTCCGAGCAAAGGGACAAGTTTAGTGGCATTGACCCTGCGCTTGCTTTGCCATTTTGCAAAGTTCATCAAAACAATGAGGCACCCTCAAAGCGAGCTTCATCAATTTATCCATTCCCAAGCTTTGAGTGATCTCCCCTTTTTCAACTTGCTCAAAGTTAGAAAAAGCATTAGTGCTGTCACTAAAGATTTGCGCTGCTTGGCTTTGGCTAATATTGAAGCGTTTTCTTAACTGAATAATTTCCGCACTGGTTAAAAGGCCATCTATTTTTCTGTGTTCATCACGAATGCGAGCTTCGTTGCGTTCGCTCTGCTCAGGCATGATGACTTCATAATGACAGGATGGACACTCACAATATTCAATGTCTTCAAAAGAAAAATCATACCCTTTGTAACAAAAAGACGAAGGCCCCTTTTTAATAACTAACTTGCCCATTTCGCAAACTGGGCAAATGATTTGATCTTTGCTCATAAAAAATGCTCTCAGCCATTACAAAAGATGGAAAGACCCGATTTCAACAAAAACTTCACCCTTATAGTTCAGTTTTAGCTTGATATAAATATCATCTACTTCCCCTAAAGGAGAGTGACACTTAGTTTTATAAACGTCAAAAGTCAGTTTAGTATCTTCATAGTAAATAGTCTTATGAAAATCCGACTTATGCAATTCTCTTAGGCAGGCCGCCACTTTGGCCTTAAAATATCCAAGGTTAGTCACATCTATTTCAACTTTTCGCCCTAGAAGGATGACTTTATTCTTATCCTGGGCCACTTCATGGATAGTGTCTAATGAATAAACTGGCATTGTTCTACCTTTAAATCAACCTTGCTTGGTTTTTTTTTGATTTACTCTAAACACTCTCAGACTTAATATCAAAAATATCACGCTAATCCGTTATACTTGAGCCAACTAAAAAGAGAGCCATAATGCACATACTCCAAGTCCACAATCAATACCAACAAGCCGGCGGAGAAGATGTCGTCCGTGCTGAAAAAGCCTTACTTGAAAACCACCATCATACCGTCTCATTATTTCTGACTGATAATCATGCCATTAAAAATGTACTACAAAAAATAACCACCGTTGCCACCCTCGCCTATTCCAGAAAATCTCGGCAACAACTTAAAATTAGAAACTTGTATTTGATTATCAAAACAATCAGGCGGAGGTAATCTGTGAATTTTATTCATCCCAGAAGACTCCTTAAAGAATCCAAAGAACGGCGAC
>JBDLJY010000391.1:0-5711 GCA_039714115.1 Pseudomonadota bacterium
TCAACCGATAGCTTTTTTGACGACTCATAATCCTTTAGTTTTGGATGGCATTAATCTTCGTGATGATAGAGTGCGTTTGTTTGCTGTGGCTCGTAATAGCAAGGGATACACAGAGATACGTCGCGTTAATGTCACGGAGGAATTGTTAGAAGAAGGAAAGAAAGGTTTAACATTATCACGTTTGTGGGTGATGGGAAATTTAGGTGGTGTGCCAATTTTATGAAGAAATGGGAAATTGGGATTGTTGCAGAAGGTGTGACAGATTTTATGTTGTTACGCTCACTGCTCAAAAAATTTTTTGAGTGCAATTGTCAACTGATACAACCTGAAACTTCTGACACTCAAAGCGGTGATGGAAATCAGGGTGCTTTTGGTGGCGGTTGGAAAGGTGTACGCGCTTGGTGTCAAAATTTGACCAATGACTTTCAAAATTTAGCCGCTTATTTAAAAACAGTTGAACTTGATATATTAATTATTCATGTTGATACTGATGTAGCGCGTGACAATGAAATTAACTGTGCCATGCCATGTCCCCCAGCCCAAGACACTTGCGATAATCGGACTCGCGCAAAAAGTTATGAATTGGCTAGGTCATTCCGTCACAGAAGACAAATTAGTGTTATGTATTCCAGCCGATAATACAGAAGCGTGGATACTGGCCGCGCATGACATTCAAACGATTTATCATACGCCGCCTGACAAACCACTAGAATGTGTCCAAAAGCCAGATCTGATTATCAGCAATCAACGTTATAAAAAACCCCGTCGTTTGTTAAGAACAAAAGAGGGCAAACCTAAGAAAACTAAACGAGATTATCAACAATTGATACCCGTCGTGCTAGACAATTGGGAAGAAGTTAAACGCATTTGCCCACAAGCGGCAAAGTTTGAACAAGATTTGAAAGAAAAAACCGGAGAAAAAAAATGAATCGCTTAAAAAAAATACGCATTCAAGGCTTTAAATCTATTGTTGACCAAGAATTTGAACCGGGGCAAGTGAATGTTTTAATTGGGGCTAATGGTAGCGGTAAAACTTCCCTGTTGGAGGCTATCGGGATGCTGAGTGCTGCAACGAGTGGCACGGTGTACGTTTAGGCATTCCACAATTATATAAATCATCTTTTAAAGACATCAATGCCGAACATATTGGTTTATCTATGCAATATGGCAATACTGAAATACTTCTGACACTCAAAGCGGTGATGGAAATCAGGGTGCTTTTGGTGGCGGTTGGAAAGGTGTACGCGCTTGGTGTCATAAATTTTAGTGAAATAAATGTATAGTATCAATAGGGTTGATTGTTACAATTGGTTGTCTTTGACTTCTATTATATTGTCAATGTTTTCAAGAGTGGCATAAAAAGCGTCTTGGAAATCGGCTAAAAATGCCTGTTGAAGCAAGAGTAAATCCTGCATCTCCTCAGATTTTTCCAGGCGGTTGAGAGTATCCTATCCAACGGCAAACCCACCACCCGTTATAAATTATAAGTCATGTAGTATAATCACGTCATTCAAAACAAGCCATAAGGACGTAAGATGAAAAAAATCTTGTTAATAATAGCATTGTCATCGCTAAACTGTTTTGCCTCGGCAGAGGATATTGACTTAACTGCTGGGATTGTCCAAGATGAATTCAAGGATTTTGTCAAAGAATTCGGAACTGTCTTGCTGTTTAATCCCATGGCACCGGCTGAGCGGCTGGGTATCATAGGCTTTGATATTTCCCTCGATGCTGTGGTAACCGACATCAGCGACGATGATGCGTACTGGACAAAGTTTCTTGGTGGTAGCGATCCTGACTCCTATATTCCTACTCTACGGTTCAATGCCATTAAGTTAAGGATAAAACCATACATGTAGGGTGGATACGCTACCGCTTAATTCACCCTACATGAGCTTAACTTAATGGCATTGATCCTAACATTATTATTGAGGGCAGGGTGTTTGTGTTTCATCCCAACCTGGGTTCTGGCTGTTTAGCCATGCAATCAGTTCGGAGTCGGAGGCGGTTAGGTAGTTGTTGTTTAATAGTAAACAGGTATCTCTCCAGCAAGAGCCTGGCAAGCCTATATTAGACAGGTTTTTCAATTCAACTGGGTTCAATTCGCCCCAAGTTGGTTGCCATCCAGAAAGAGCATCGTTAAATTGCTTAAATTGCCCAATTCAGTTGGGATTGAGCCAGTGAGATCGCTGTTAGCCAAACTAAGAAACGTCAAATGAGTTAAATTGCCCAATTCACTTGGGATTAAGCCGGTGAGTGAGTTGGAATACAGATGGAGCCACGTAAAATTGCTCAAGTTGCCCAATTCACTTGGGATTGAGCCGGTGAGTTGGTTGTCATACAGATAGAGAGACTTCAAATTATTCAAGTTGCTCAATTCGCTTGGGATTGAGCCGCTGAGATTGTTGTAATACAGAGAAAGCTCCGATACATGTCCACCGCTACATGTCACTCCCTTCCAACTACAAGGTGTATTTGTCTCAAGCCACCCGTTGTTATCTGTCCAATTATCGCCATTCGTACTATTATATAAAGTCACAAGAACCTCACACTCCGTCGATGGGATTTCGGTGACTTGGTTGCAATCTAGCGCACTTGCATTGAACGTTAAGCCGATTAGGCTGAAAATCAGTTTTTTTAACAGATGAACCTCTGCTTTATGATCGAGAATAAACTGTAAATCAAAAATCTCTGTGGCATATCGGATATGCGACAAACGGTTGTTTTTATCCGATAAAAGGATAGTACAGCGGATTTGCGGAAAGAACGGATTGGATTGTAGAAATCCTATTTTTAAAAAAAATAGGATTTCTTTAGTTTGCTGTAGGTGGGTTTAACATAGACGTGGGGGCTCGAAGCTAAATATGCCATTCTTGAGGGCACGGTGACAACCCCGGCGCTTAGTGTTAGAGCCATAATAACAAGGGCGAGCTATTTTTCCAGATGGACTTAATTAATGGCTGTTGATAACTCACTTATGACAGTGGATGCTATGTTAGACACGGGCTTCACTGAAAAATGAGTTGATTGTAAACTTTGACGCTTGACAAGATGATTTTATGAGTATAATTTAACGCCCGTTACAGTCTGAAGGAAATATTAGTCTATTAGAATAATATGTTACCAGAAAATTTTGAGACGATTGAGGAATTTTTTTGTTTTTGGGATACTCATAGTAGTGCCGACTACGAAGAGCTTATGGAAACCGTTGAGGTGGAAATTGATTTGATTTCAAGTAAAACGTATTGTGCCATATCGAAAGAGTTATTATCACGGGTAAGAACTCAAGCACACCGGCAGGGATTATCAAGCGAGACTCTGATAAATATTTGGCTTCAAGAAAAACTTTTAACGACTGCATAACTCTTACTTAAAAACGCCAAAACCACAAAATCAGCCTTGGTTATGTCTAAGGGGTAAGCTCCCTTGGGTGATAAACCATCTACCACCTTTTATATATATTATCAATTAAACTTAAACAGATTTTGAAGATAATCTTATGTATAATTATAAGTTTTAGGTTTTACCAGTATAACATTACATACTGAACCGCTAATACCTGCCTTCTTGAACTTCCCTAAGTTCCGCTACAATACTACAAATAATTATTGTATGTCAATATTTTTTTTGATTGGTTTTCATTTTGTGGTTTTGGTGTTTAATGCTAACTTTTATATTATACTATACATTAAACAACCTATTTTGTATTTTTGGTTATTTTTGTGGTTTTGGTGTATAAACTCAACTGCTTAGCAAGCTACGCCAAGTGATGACAAAATTTTAAAGAAACTCTCAAAGCCAGTGTCGTATAGGTTAATAATAGCGAGCGTAGGGTTACGTGTAGGGTGAGTTTCACGATAGCGAAACCCTCCATTCCTCTTATTGGCTAATTTATGGTGGATTTAACGAACCAATCAGGTTTTGAGTGTAACAAAATTCTACCCTCCATTACTCACAGCACGGTAGGTTTTTGTTATGAACGAGTGCTAACCAAAAGTTTGATAATTTTTCACCCTAACTAAAGGGAAAATTAACAAGCGGGTAGGGGATTTAAATCCAGCCGTCGCCTTGCCGCCACGATATGGCATTGACTTCAGCCCGCCGAGGTATAGGCGATAAATCACCTACACCTCGGCGTGGCATTGATCTAACAAGAGTAAATCCTGCATCTCCTCAGATTTTTCCAGGCGGTTGAGAGTATCCTATCCAACGGCAAACCCACCACCCGTTATAAATTCTCATCATTGAATCTAATAGTCCGTCACTGCGGGCAATAATAAGGCGATAAATCTTGGATTCCTTTTATAAGTCATGTACTATAATCACCTCATTCAAAACAAGCCATAAGGACGTAAGATGAAAAAAATATTGCTAATAATAGTATTGTCATCGCTAAACGGTTTTGCCTCGGCAGAGGACATTGACTTAACTGCTGGGATTGTCCAAGATGAATTCAAGGATTTTGTCAAAGAATTCGGAACCGTTCTGCTATTTAATCCCATGGCACCGGCTGAGCGGCTGGGTATCACAGGTTTTGATATTTCCCTCGATGCTGCGGCAACCGACATCAACGACGATGATGCGTACTGGACAAAGTTTCTTGGTGGTAGCGATCCTGACTCCTATATTCCCACACTACGGCTGCATGTTCAAAAAGGTTTGCCGTTTAACATAGACGTGGGAGCGATGTATGTCAGTGTGCCCGATAGCAATATCAAACTGTGGGGGCTCGAAGCCAAATATGCCATTCTTGAGGGCACGGTGGCAACCCCAGCGCTTAGTGTCAGAGCCAGTTATAGCAAACTTCAAGGCGTTGATGATGTTGAATTGGATACCCAGTCGCTTGATATTCTGATCAGCAAAGGATTTCTGATGTTGACACCGTATGCTGGCGCCTCCCTGATCAGAATCAACGGCAGTGAAAAATCCGATCTTGTGGCACTGGATGATGTGGGTGAAACAGAATACAGGGGATTGATTGGTGTACAGTTTTCGCCTTTTCCGCTGTTGGTTATCAATGGCGAGTTTTCATTTGGTGATGTCCGGCAATATGGGTTAAAAGTCGGACTAAGGTTTTAAATTCGTCCAAGATAAATCTTGGACTCCTCTAAACTGAAATATATAAGTGAAGATAATGAGTACTAGAAATTCTTCAGAATCATTAAGCAGTAAATTATTCTGGTGGTTGCCGTTTGGCAAAGTGCCTGAAATTTCGCCCACCGATCTGGCCGAAAAAATGAAGGCTCCGGATTTATGCCCCCAATTACTTGATGTCCGTACTCTGAGAGAATGGCACAATGGACATTTAACAGGGGCACTGAATATTCCAATCACAGAATTACTGTCAAAAATTGACAAATTTACTTTCTTCAACAAGGACAAGCCGGTGGTTGCTATTTGTCTGAGTGCCCATCGCAGCATTCCTGCAGTCAGACTGTTGCGCCGTCATGGTTTCCAAGATGTAGCTCAACTCGCGGGGGGGATGATTGCGTGGCGGCGTCATGGTTTGCCGGAGCAAACTGAGGAAAGCTGATGGTGTCTAATTGTAGGAAATCCCTTTATTCCGTTAATCCTTGTACTAAATGCTCTCAAACAAGTACAGGGATTGACGGAATAAGGGATTAGCTCAATGTTGTTAAAAAGCCAATCCGTTATCCTAAATGCAATGCCAGTATGATAAACAGACAAATGATTGATTTTATTCAAATATT
>JBDLJY010000392.1:0-5710 GCA_039714115.1 Pseudomonadota bacterium
GTATATTGAAGAAAAGCCAGCGTATCAGGCTGGATAACAGGTGCTTGCCAATTATCGGCTAGTTTGTCGGTGAGATTATCAGTGGCGAGCCAGTGGAGGTTTTCCAATTCTGGGGTATGGGCGAGTCGCGGTGTTATATCTGATAGAATTTTGCTAGTGGTCAGTACCAGTGTCGCTTGTGCGTCGTTCACAATAGCGGCAATACGATGGTCTGGACGATTGCGCCGTGGTGGATAAGTGGGCACGGCTATGATAGCTGCGTACAGGCAGCCGAAAAATGCCGCGATATAGTCTAGTCCTGCTGGGTAGAGTAACAAGGCACGTTCGCCGGCGGCGGATATTTGCTGAAGCTTTGCTGCGATAGTCCGCACTCGTCTGTCTAATTGTGCGTATGTGAGGCTGAGTTCTTCGGTTTCGCCATCTTTGAGAAAAGTATAAGCATGTTTATCGGGTTGGTTTTGGGCTCGGTGGCGGAGTAGTTCTACTAAGGTTTGATGGGCGGTTGAGGGGCTTGGGAGACTCGGTAATTCTTGTTGCCATTTTCCGACAATATTCAGGCTATCGGTCAGAAACTGTTCTCGACATGCATGTCGCTGAATTTTGCCACTGGAAGTTTTAGGAATACTTGCTACCCGGAGCAACAACACGGCATAAACGGAGATCTCGTGTTGTTCAGATACGGCTTTACGGATAGTGTTAACGGCTTCTTCAACATTGAGTGGCTGACGGCGTTTTGGTTCAATACTGGGTATTACCTCTATTTGACGACGATCTGAACCTGATCGACGTTCATTCGTCTCCCTCTCTTGTCTTCTCGCCCGACGACGGGGTCCAAAACGGCGTTCAATCTCTGCTACGACAACTAAGCGTTCTTCGCCATTGACTTCTACCGAAAATGCCGCACTACAGCCTTGACGTAAGATGGGATAACTATTTTCTACGGTGAGTTCAATATCTTGGGGATAGTAGTTTCTGCCTCTTATGATAATGATGTCTTTTAGGCGACCAGTGACAAACAATTCTCCGTCTTTTAAAAATCCCAAATCCCCAGTGCGTAGAAATGGCCCTTCGCCGGTATCGGCTAGATAGGCTTGGAAAGTTTTTTCCGTTTCTTGGCTATTATTCCAATAACCCTGTGCTACATTTGGGCCTGATACCCAAATTTCGCCCACTTGTTGGCATGGGCGGAAAGTTTCTGGTTCGACGATAACAATTTTCTGATCTAACCATGTTTGACCACAGCCCACGATGGTTTGTTGAGTCACCTTGGGAGCTGCCATTTTTAATCCGCCAGACACGAATAAGGTGGCTTCAGCCATGCCGTAACAGGGGTAAAAGGCTTCGCGGACAAAGCCACAGGGTTCAAAAGTCGTGGCAAATCTGTCTAGTGTCTCGGCTCGGATGGGTTCAGCGCTGTTAAAAGCATTTTCCCAACTGCTCAAGTCAAGTTTGGCTCGCTGTTCGGGGGTTATATTTTGAACACATAAGTCGTAAGCAAAATTCGGCCCTCCACTGGTCGTCGCCTTATAGCGCGAAATTGCTTGCAACCAACGGTAAGGTTGCTGTAAAAAGTGCATGGGAGACATGAGTATAGCGGGTATGCCGAGATACAAGGGCTGTAATACGTTGCCAGTCAGTCCCATGTCATGGAATAAGGGCAACCATCCAACAATAGTTGTTTTCTCACTGTGTCCGAATGCCTGCTTGATCATTTCTTGGTTGTAGAGCAGGTTAGCATGAGTCACCATCACGCCCTTGGGTGTACCTGTCGAGCCTGAGGTGTATTGGATAAAAGCTAATGTTTCGCTATGTACGGCAGGCACTTTCCAAACTGAACCGTAGCTAAAGGCAAGATCGTCGGTGCTGATCCAGTGGATGTTTTTTAATGCTGGGGTATGGGTGAGTCGCTGGGTTATATCTGATGAAATTTCGGTCGTGGTGAGTACGGCTGTGGCTTGCGCGTCGTTGATAATAGCGGCAAGACGAGAATCAGGTAGATTGCGTCGTGGTGGATAAGTGGGTACCGCGACGACTCCCGCGAAGATGCAGCCTAAAAAGGCGGCGATATAGTCTAAGCCGGGGGGGTATAGTAATAGGGCTCTGTCTCCGGCAGCGACTGTCTTTTGAAGTTTTCCAGCAACCATCCGCACTTTATTGTCTAATCGTGCATAAGTGATGCTGATTTCTTCATTTTCGCCATCAACAAGAAATGTATATGCTGTCTTATTGGGTTCTACTTGCGCTCGGTAGCGAAGTAGTTCAAATAATGTGCCTGGCTGATTCATTTTTAAATTATTGTTATGTTTTTCATTAAGCAGTACAGGGATTAACTTCATGGCAGGATTAGCTCAATATTGTTAATAAGCCAATCCCCTCAATCCCTCAATCCCTGTACTTGTTGTGTTTTTTAGGCGCGTAGCTTGCTTAGTTTTCTTTTTTTTGCTCGCGCTTTTTGAGGTACTCTTGAAGTTCATCAAGTTCTTGTGGTTTAAGCCCCGCCAATCTTTCTTGTGGCTTGAGCTGAGTCAAAATGTCTTGTGGTTTAAGCCCCGCCAATCTTTCTTGTGGCTTGAACTGAGACAAAATCTTTTGCCGATCATAATGCTCTAACAGTTCTTCTACCGATAGGCTGGACAGAAAGGCATTGCCCCATATTTTACCTAATTCAGCAACTTGTTCAGCAGTCATTTCAAGATTCATATCGTCTCCTTTTTCGGTAAACCATAACCCTTTGAGTCCAAGGATAAACCATTTTAATTCGTTTGTCGATGAGTTGAGTAATCCACTTTGTTCTAATGAGTCAAACGCTTTTTGTTTTTCTTGGCGATGAGTGGCAAAACATTTGACAAACGCATTATAAGGCTCGTTTGATAATTCGTTTAGAGATATTAATATGATTTGTCTGACTAGTTGGAATTTACTGCGATAGATTCCAGGGACTTTGGTGCTTTTATAACCGAGTTTTTTTAAGGTTGAGTTTTGCGGTTTTGTAGCACTTAATAAAAAGCTTTGTACTTGCTTTTCGTCCGTTTTATGTGCTTTGTAAAGAAAGTCGTAAGTTAAGGCTTGTTGGACGGCTTTCTCACTGAGGGATTCTGTGTATTTGAATTCTAATAGTATGTCTGTGACTTGTGTGTCTCTGATGCCATCTGGTAGGAGTGCCAGTTGTGCTGGTGTCCATTTTCCAGGGTTTCGCTTTATTAGTACTACATCTATTTCAGGTGATTTGCTCATCACGGGCGCATCGGGAAAAACTTGTATATCTACAGGCGATAACAAGTCTTTTAATAATTTGCCTAGCAATTTATGCCATTCGATTTTTGATGAGCTTTTCATGTTGTGTTTTTTTAGGCTAATTGGTTTGAGCCAGTGAGAGATGACGCTCATAAATAGACAACAGTGCCGGCACCGCCAACAAAACTAACACCGTGGAAAACATTAACCCAAAGGCAATCGAGGTTGCCATCGGTATCAAAAATTGGGCTTGTAATGAAGTTTCAAAAAGCAGCGGTGTTAATCCAAAAATCGTGGTCAACGATGTCAACAACACTGCCCGTAAACGTTGACAAGCGGCCTCAATCAGGGCTTTTTCTACTGGCATCCCATCTTCGCGGAGTTGTTTATAAAAGGTTATTAATACGATGGAGTCGTTAATCACGATACCTGATAAGCCAAAAAATCCAAACAGTGATAAAACTGTCAAATCAAGGTTCATGAGCCAATGCCCAAAAATCGCGCCCACTATGCCAAACGGAATAACACTCATGACGATCAGCGGCCAACCATAAGAGGCAAATTGCCAAGCTAATACGAGATAGATCAAGGCTAACGCAATTAGCATCCCACGTTTCATATCGTCCAATGTCTCGGCTTGCTCGGCTGCTCGTCCTTCAAAAGTATATTCTAGCCCATAACGGCTCGTTAAGTCGGGCAAAAAGTTTTCGGTCAGATTGGCTAAAATTCGATTGCTGTTATTAACCGCTTTATCGACATCGGCTGTCACTATCGCTGCTAAGCGACCCTCGGCATGGCGTATGGCTTCAAAGCCTCGCCGCGTTGTGATTTGCACTGCCGTCGAAAATGGCACACGGGCACCATTGGGTAATTGCAGCGTGAAATTTTCTAAGCTGGCGAGATTATAACGCTCATTATCCGGTAATACAACACGCACCTCAATTTCATTATCTCCCTCTTGATAAATCTGTGTTAAGTGTCCATCAAAGGCGGCGCGTAATTGGCGCCCAACCGATTCGATGCTTAATCCTAATGCCATCCCGTAGGGGGTCAATGAATAAATCCATTGTTCTCTGCCAAAGGGCATGTCATCTTCAATTCCCGTCACCCCTTCAAAGGTTTTCAGCACTTTTTTTAGATCAAGGGCTGCCGCTTTTACTTTATCGGCATCTTCGCCATTGAGACGGATTTCGATGTCCCTGCCGGGTGGTCCCCCTCTGCGTTCCATGATGGTCAGCGATTCTAATCCTGGCGGAGTGCGGACTTTGCTTTGCCACACTTTAATAAATTCTTTATTACGCACATTGCGACTGTCAGGAGAACTCAGTTCAACCGTCAAAGCGCCAAATTGATCGCCGGTTCTAATGCTGCCCCCCGCTGCAATGGCGCCACCATGCCGAGATACGATGACCTTAACAAGATTGCCATCCAGTTCTTTGTTTGTGGCGTATAAGGTTTTTTCTAAGTGTTCTAAAAAAGCATCAACCCGCTCTGGTGAGGTGCCCGCGACAAAGTTAGCATTAGCCATAATTATCGGATTTTCGGGCGACGGAAAAAAGGTAAAACTCAATCGCCCTCCAGCTATCAATCCTATTGCTAATAGCATGGCTGCCAGCATTGTTGCTAAGACAGTCCAGCGGAAAGTGATGGCAAGGCTGACAAGGGGACGAAAATAAAAATCACGGAAATGGTTAAAGCCCTTTTCAAGTTTTTGTCTAATAGGACTAGGTTTTTCGTGGTGGAGCTTGTGAAAGCTATGCCGTAAATGTCCGGGTAGGACTAAAAAACATTCAATCAATGAGGCTATTAAGACGCAAATCATAACCAGTGGTATGGCAAATAGTATATTGCCCATGATGCCACCGATCAACATTAAGGGTAAAAAAGCGGAGATAGTCGTCAAAGAGGCGGCAGTGACGGGGGCAAACATGCGTTGTGCGCCGCCTTCTGCGGCTAATAGTGATTGTTCGCCGGTTTGAAAATGAGTAAAGCCGTCTTCACCAACGACAATGGCATCATCAACGACAACGCCTAATGCCATTATCATGGCAAATAAACTGACCATGTTGATGCTGCCGTCCATTAAATATAATATGGCTAACATGCCCATCAATGAGATTGGAATGCCAGCCGCCACCCAAAATGCGACTCGCCCATTGAGAAATATAAATAAGATAGCCACCACTAATATTAATCCACCTAAGCCATTTCTTAATAATAATGATATGCGCTCATCAATCATTTCCCATGTTTGGTCATAAAGATGCAATTTGACACCTGGCGGTAGTAATGGACGGGTTTCTTCTACCCAAGCTTGTAATATTTTGGCCGCTTCTAGGGCATCATTTTCCGCAGCCCGCTGCATTTGTAATTCAATGGCGGGTTCACCTTGATATGTAACACGGACTTGCCCCTGTCGGGGACGGCGTTCAATTGTGGCGACATCATCCAGTTGAATATAACGACCTGATTTGTC
>JBDLJY010000393.1:0-5684 GCA_039714115.1 Pseudomonadota bacterium
CTTAACTTAATTATTATATCAAATGCGTATATTAGGCATAGAAACTTCCTGCGACGAAACCGGCGTAGCCTTGTACGACACCGAGCAAGGCTTGTTAGGACATGCCCTGTATAGTCAAATAGACTTACATGCACAATATGGCGGCGTTGTCCCAGAATTAGCATCCCGCGATCATGTCCGCAAATTAATACCACTCATTAAAACGCTACTCAGCGAAAGTCACAGCGATGAAATTGACGGTGTCGCATACACCGCAGGGCCGGGTTTAATCGGTGCCTTACTGGTTGGGGCAGCGGTAGGCCGTAGTCTGGCTTGGACTTGGCAAGTCCCCGCCATTGGTGTCCATCACATGGAAGGGCATTTGCTCGCCGCCATGCTTGAACAGCCCGCCCCCACTTTTCCTTTTTTAGCCTTACTGGTTTCAGGGGGACATACCCAACTGGTACAAGTCGCAGCGGTGGGCAAATATACAGTGTTGGGAGAATCGGTCGATGATGCAGCAGGGGAAGCCTTTGATAAAACTGCGAAATTACTAGGTTTAGGCTATCCCGGTGGCCCTGCCCTCGCACGTTTGGCAGAAGGTGGCAACCCTAATGCCTTTCATTTTCCCCGCCCGATGACGCAACGCCCCGGCTTAGATTTCAGTTTTAGCGGCTTAAAAACCCATGTTTTGACGACTTGGCGAGCGCAAGATCAAAATGAGCAGACTCGTGCCGATATTGCCCGCGCCTTTGAGGACGCAGTGATAGATACTTTAACCATTAAATGTCGTCGCGCCTTGCGACAGACGGGCTTAAAAAGTTTAGTGGTTGCTGGCGGCGTGAGTGCCAATCAACGCTTGCGGGCACAATTGGCTGAAAAAATGGGTGTAGCCGTATATTATCCTCGCCCGATATTTTGCACTGATAACGGCGCGATGATTGCCTATGCCGGTGCGCTACGCCTTGCCGCTGGTCAATCTGAACCGCTGGCATTTGGCGCACGTCCACGTTGGCCCATGGCGGACTTGTTGAGCTAACTTGGTTTTTTGTGCCGGACGGGGTTTGCAACCCCGTCCGTAACGTTTCTAAAGCTTAACTTAACCCACATTGCACGACTACCAAAATATGCTTATTCGCTTCACTGTAGAAAACTTTTTATCTTTTAAGGAACGTATTGAATTTTCAATGATTCCTAGTCAAGTACGCCAACCTGATGACATTAAAGTTTTAAAAACGGCAGTTGTTTATGGCGCAAATGCAGCAGGCAAATCTAATTTAATTAGGGCAATGGATTTTGCTAAAAAATTGATAACGGAGGGTACAGAGCCTAACAAATTCATTCCCCTCAGTTCATTTAAGTTAGATGAAACTTCCCTTGATAAACCGTCACGGTTTGAATTTGAGTTCAAACAGAGTGGGAAAAACTATGCTTATGGTTTTAGCCTCAATCATCAATGGATACTCGAAGAATGGCTTTATGAAATCAATCAAATCGATGAAAAACCTCTCTTTGAAAGACAGACACAAAAAGATGAAGAAGTCATTGTAACGCCCGGTGCTACCCTTCAACTTTCAGACGACGAACTAGGTGTTTTTAAATACACCGGTAATATAGGAACTCGTCCCAATCAATTATTTCTCACCGAAATCTCTAAACTCCATCATAAAAAGCTAAACCTATCAGCTTTAATAGAAAGTTACCAATGGTTTGACAAAGTGCTGACGATTATGTTGAAAGATACAAAATCTGCTGGTTTAGCCTTGCAGGGTGAGCACCTTATTCAAGATAATTTTTCTAATTTATTAAATATCTTTGATACTGGCATTACGGGTATTAAAACGATAGAAGTAGATTTTAATAATCAATTGAAAGACTTATCCCAGGCTGTTAAAGATAATATTGCCCTTAATTTAGAAAGTGGGGAAAGCATTTTAGTCCGTGCTAATAATAGGCAATATGTCATTTTTAGAGAAGGCTGCCAAATCAAAGCGGTAAAGTTAATGACTCAGCATCCCACCCAAGGCGGATTAGAAGCTTTGTTTGAAATCAATGAGGAATCCGAAGGTACGCAACGACTGATTGACTTGATACCCGCATTGAGAAGTTTACTCAACTCAGAAAAAGTTTTGGTGATAGATGAATTCGAGCGGAGTTTGCACCCTCGTTTAACAAAAGCTTTGCTAGCGTTATTTTTAACCCATTGCCCGGATATCAATAGTCAATTGATTGTCACTACTCATGAAGCCGGGCTACTTGATTTAGAATTGTTACGAAAAGATGAAATTTGGTTTGTGGAAAAAAACCAAGCAGGTGAGTCTTCGGTGTATTCGTTAGAAGAATTTAAACCAAACTATGACAAGGATATTCAAACCGGTTATTTATTGGGACGTTTTGGTGCCGTTCCGCTGATTAGAAGCCGCTTATTCAAATCACCAAAGGTTGAAAGTTAATGGGTAGAGAACGAAAGAAGCTAGTACAACTAATGTTAAACAACGAATAAAACAGAAAAAAATCGTGCAAGGTACGCTCCTATTCAATTGTCATTTTAACTAAAGACTTATCAGTGAATTTTTAGTGCGAACAATGTATATTTATTAATACCATTATAAAGTAATTATATCCTCATATTTTGGCTCGAAAAGAGA
This sequence comes from Pseudomonadota bacterium, assembly GCA_039714115.1. Taxonomy (GTDB): domain Bacteria; phylum Pseudomonadota; class Gammaproteobacteria; order Beggiatoales; family Beggiatoaceae; genus Thiomargarita. The sequence continues at coordinate 2,628 of JBDLJY010000393.1, forward strand.
AATCCGATTTTTTCAAAAAATCGGATTTCTTTTATTGATAAATTTTTATTATACAAAGCATAATATATTACAATGCAATAATCTTAAAAAAAAGCTTGCATCAATCGAGCTAGCCGGGTAGAATACCCGCCGTCGTATTCGGTTGTTGGCGAGTCAAATCGCTTGATGAAAAAAAAAGCGTGACATCTCCAAAAAAATCGTGTACACTACGCAACATCAATCATCGGAGCGTGGCGCAGCCTGGTAGCGCACTACCATGGGGCGGTAGGGGTCGTGAGTTCAAATCTCGCCGCTCCGATAACTATTTTTCTGTACGATAACTCCCTTCTCTCCCCAATCCACCAACAAACCAATCTCCTTAACATCAAGGTGTTGCAAAATAAATTCTGCCAGTTTTGCCACCACTAAGCGTTCAATCGTGCGTTGTAATGGACGGGCACCGTATTCTGGATCAAAGCCCGCTTGAGCTAAATGTTCAACCAGTTTTGGCGTAAAAGTAAAATTGAGACTACGCTCTTGAAAACCCTCTCGTTTATTGAGTGCCGCTAATTCTTTGCGGGTAATCTCTGCCACCGTTGCAGCGTCGAGGGCTTGAAAGGTGACGATTTGATCAATACGGTTATAAAACTCAGGGCGAAAAAAACTACGCACCGCGCCGCCTATTTCATTATCATCGCGTTGATTGACAAAGCTAATGCGTTTGCTTTGACGCGCTCCGAGATTACTAGTCATAATCAGGATGACATTGCGAAAATCTGTCACGCGCCCATTACCGTCCACAAGTATGCCCTCGTCCATCACATTTAGCAGTACATCAAAAAAGATCGGGTGCGCTTTTTCAATTTCATCCAGCAAAACCACGCTAAATGGCCGTTCTCGGACTTCACGAATCAATTTACCCGGCTTATCGCCGCCGCCCAGCACTCGCTCAACCTGCACCGGATGCTGAAATTCGCTCATGTCTAAACGAATCAGCGGATTTAAAGTTTGCCCTTGTCCAAAAAAATACTCAGCCAGCGCACGGGCACAGGCGGTTTTGCCCACTCCGGTTGGTCCAGCAAATAACAGAGTAGCAATCGGCTTATTCGGATCATTCACCCCCGCCTTGAAAACCATCACCACTTCAGAAACGCGCTCAATCGCTTGAGATTGCCCAATGATGCGCTTAGTAAAATAATCATGCAGGGCGGAGGTGTCTAACTGAATGTCATCGCGCAACAAAAAGGTGGGTAGCCCCGTTTTTTGGACAAACTGCGTCAGCACCTTTTCATTATCAATCACTTTCTGGTTCTGAACATGCACATCGTTGACGCAACTGGTCAGAAATTTAATGATTTTCCCCGGAAAAGCTTCATAGCGTAGATAACGATCTAATAAACGATAAGCTAAGTTGAGCGCCGATTCTTCTATCGTAATATGCAACTGTTTTTGTACATAGTCCGTAAATAGGCGCATGATTTTAACGATTTGTTTTTTAGACAGTTTAGGAATAGAGAGCACATGAAAATGCGCTGCAAAGCCGGGTAAACGCTGGCGCACTCGTTCCCATTCCTGCTGGGTTAATTCGCTAACGATTTGTAATCTGCCTTGACGGAGATTAGGCAACATAAATGCTGCAATGGAATCTTCTGGGCCATCGCCGCCCACCGCCAGGAGATGCACAAAATCATTTATCCACAAAATATCCCCGGTGCTCTGCAATTCTTCCATGAGTTCTTCACAGGTTTCCTGCCATTCGCCCAGATAACGTGCGCCGGCAATCATACGTTGGGGGGTGGTGCGCCAAAAAAACTGAGGGCCTTGAGAATGATCTTTGGTCAAGGCAAAAAATTTGCGGGCTGCCTCTAACAAAATAGCGGTCTTACCGATCCCCTGTGTACCAATAAGCACAACACTGGCACGCTCTGTCTCTAATTTATCAACCAATGTCGCCACCAATTCGCTGCGCTCCCAGGCAGTTTCTGGCGCAATCCCGCTCCCCTTGGTTTTACGGGGAAATTTATCCGCCACCTGTTGCAGCGTCTTGGTTTCTTCCCGGTTTTGCGCCCCTTGAGCGCGACGAAGCTCACGCGCTTTGATACGGACAGTGACTTCTTCCAACCAAGGCTCGCCCAAGATCAAATAACGGTGCAAGGCTTCGGGTGTCATATTGTTAAAATAATCACGGGCAAAGTATTCAATCAAGGATCGTAATTGTTCTGGCTTGTAAAAATAGAAATGTTGATCCAATAAAGGCATATAGCATTGGGCATAACCTTCTTTTGTGCTACCATAAACCGCCGCGACGGGAATATTCAGAATATGCCCCACTGGAAAAACGCCGGTTTCTTCTTCATAGGCGGGACGGATATTGATATTAAGCTTTTTCAACCGGGCATCTGGCATGGGATCAGGTAGATAGAAATTTTTGGTATATTCACGTTGCAAATGTTCGGCAAAATGGGCTTCTAATTTATGTATTTGGGCATTTACCAGTTCATAGTCAGTGCCGACTAAACGTCCACAAATGGCTTTTTCTGTGAGTTTCCAACATAATAGGGGGTAGCGGTAGATTTCCATTAGGATTTCCTTGTTTTATAGGAACTACAGGGATTAATTATTAGGATCGCGCATGAAATAACTTCTTCAAGTCAAAGGCAAAGTCAAAACAAGACCTGCCAGGTTAAAACCAAACCTGGCAGGTCAAAGGCACAACCATACCTGAATTTGACTTTGACCTGGCAGGTTTGGTTATGATCAGCCTGCCAGGTCTTGTTTTGAAGTTGACTAAATTATTTTATGCACGTTCCTTAGCAGGGATAAGTCAAAAACGAGTTAGACTGAACACGGTTATAATTAGGAGTCCAAACTTTAGTTTGGACGTCCAAGATAAATCTTGGACTCCGACAAGCTTACAATGCCATTTTAAATCCAAGTCAATGATAACTTTCTTTGCTGCTTGGCACAATCAAACAGATATAAATGGATTAAATTCTGATAGGGAATCCCATTTTCTTCCGACAGTGTTTTGAAATAGCCTAGCGTTTCTTCATCCAAAGGAATGGTGATTTGCTGCTT
>JBDLJY010000394.1:0-5670 GCA_039714115.1 Pseudomonadota bacterium
GGCGGATATTTACGCCTCCGATTATGATGGAATTAACCGCCTCTTTAAGGCATTTGGCGGTAATTATTCCATTCCTCAGTTTGCCGTGAATGATTAATTCGCCTACTACGAACCGAAAAGGATCGTAGTAGTCGCTTTAGCGACTTACACCTGTCGCGCCGCTTGCGGATGCTTACGATCAGCAGGGATCAAAATTTTATTGAGCGCACTAAGATAAGCCTTAGCAGAAGCAATCACAATATCCGTATCCGCCCCCTGTCCATTGACAATCTGTCCTTCTTTCTCCAAGCGCACACCCACTTCACCTTGAGCATCAGAACCATTAGTAATATTATTGACCGAATACACCAACAAATTCGTCTCACTGTTTACCAAAGTTTCGATAGCCTTAAAAGTGGCATCCACAGGACCACTGCCCCAAGAAGCAACCGAGTTTTCTACGCCATCTATATTTAAAGTCACATTAGCATGAGGCGTTTCACCCGTCTCAGAACACACCCTAAGCGCGACCAATTTGATCCGCTCATGCTCAGTAAGCAAAGTCTCGTTCACCAACGCTTGCAAATCCTCATCATAGATCTCATGCTTCTTATCCGCCAACTCCTTGAAACGAGCAAAAGCCGCATTGACAGACTCTTCAGAATCAAACTCAATATTCAAACTCTTCAAACGATCACGGAAAGCGTTACGCCCAGAATGCTTACCCAACACCATACGATTAGCTTGCCAACCAACATCCTGAGCCCGCATAATCTCATAAGTTTGGCGATGTTTAAGCACTCCATCTTGATGGATACCAGCCTCATGGGCAAACGCATTCGCGCCCACAATCGCTTTATTAGGCTGCACCGGAAAGCCCGTAATATTAGACACTAAACGCGAACAAGTCACAATTTGCGTAGAATCCAAATCCGTCTTGCAAGGGAACACATCCTGCCGGGTACGAACCCCCATCACCACCTCTTCCAAAGCAGCATTACCCGCCCGTTCTCCTAAACCATTGATAGTACACTCAACTTGACGCGCCCCGTTCATCACAGCCGCCAAAGAATTTGCCACCGCCAAACCTAAATCATTATGACAATGGACAGAAAAAATCGCCTTATCCGAATTAGGAATCCGCTCGCGCAAATTAGCGATCAACCTTCCAAAATGCTCAGGCAAAGTATAACCAACAGTATCAGGAATATTAATTGTCCCCGCCCCCGCCTCAATCACCGCCTCAATGATACGGCACAAGAAATCAGTCTCCGAACGCCCCGCATCCTCTGGAGAAAACTCCACATTATCCGTATATTGACGCGCACGCTTCACCGCTTTAACCGCCTGCTCTAACACCTGATTTGGCGACAGATGCAACTTCTTTTCCATGTGGACAGCAGAAGTCGCAATAAACGTATGAATCCTTGCCGAAGCGGCACCTTTGAGAGCCTCGGCAGCACGATCAATATCCTTATCTAAAGCTCGCGCCAAACCACAAACGGTGCTATCTTTAATGACATTCGCCACCGCCTGCACAGCATTAAAATCGCCAGGGCTGGCAATGGGAAACCCTGCCTCAATGATGTCAACACGCATTTTCTCCAACGCCTTAGCAATCCGGATTTTTTCATCCTTAGTCATAGACGCGCCAGGACTCTGCTCACCATCGCGCAAAGTGGTATCAAAAATAATGAGTTTATCAGTCATAATAAAACTCCCGCCCACAATGGGGCATAAGATGACATACAAACAAGAAAAGTGGATTGTTGCGTGATTAGCCCTCGCCAGGGCACGCGATGATATTACTGCCCCTTAGGGCAGCAGTCGTAGCAGGAGAAAAAGAGAGGCAAACGGGCACCACATCACCTGCCCATGACGGACATGATAGATATTGCAAAAAAAGTGTGTGGTACTCATCATATTTGAATGGTAGATTTACGCGATGTGCATCGTGAATATTGCACATAACGTTAAATTTATGAAGCTAAAATTGTTGGACGACTATTCTAAACAGTCTCAAAAAAATTGCAAGCCCTTTTTGTTTTGAAAAGAAATAGACTTTTCCAATTTAACGTAACGGAGTCAAAAAAAATGTCCCTACGCATAGGCGTTGATTTAGGCGGCACAAAAATTGAAGTGATTGCCCTTAATAAACAAGGGCAAACATTAGCCCGCGAGCGCATACCCACCCCCCAAGGAAATTATGCCGCCACAATACAAGCCATCGCCGATTTAGTCCACCGCATCGAACAACGTTTAGACGCACAATGCACAGTCGGCGTAGCCATGCCCGGTGCCCTATCCCCGGCAACAGGCTTAATCAAAAATGCCAACTCAATCTGCTTGAATGGGCAACCCTTAGACCACGATCTCAGTGCAGCCTTGCAGCGCTCAATCAAACTAAGCAACGATGCCAACTGCTTTGCCCTATCCGAAGCCGTAGATGGAGCAGCAGCCGGAGCAGCGGTCGTATTTGGCGTCATTATCGGCACAGGCACCGGCGGTGGCATAGCCATCCATCAACAAGCATTAAATGGCGTTAATGCCATTGCCGGAGAATGGGGGCATAATCCATTAGCTTGGCCGCAAGCCTCCGAATTACCGGGGCCTCCCTGTTATTGTGGCAAACATGGCTGCATAGAAACCTTCTTATCAGGGCCAGGCATGGCGCGTGACTATCAAGCCGCCACTGGACAAACACGGGAGCCGCCTGAAATTGTTGCCTTAGCCCAGACAGGGGACAATGCCGCTACAGCCTGTTTATCGCGCTATGCTGACCGTCTCGCTAGGGGACTTGCCAGTATAATCAATGTGTTAGACCCAGACGTGATTGTATTGGGCGGTGGCATGTCAAATATAACTCAGTTGTACACCGACGTGCCACGTTTATGGGAGCGTTACGTGTTTTCGGATCGGGTGGACACAGTGTTGAAACTGGCAAAATATGGAGATTCTAGCGGAGTGCGTGGAGCCGCGTGGTTATGGCCCATTTAGATAGCCGTTTGCATTTTGGAGTCCAAGATTTATCTCTCATCATATTCTCTACTATGTTCAAAAATCGCAACAGGACAATCTGAATCGATGCCATTAAACTATAACTGACTATTAATTTCACTTTTTAAAGCAGCTTATGCCTTTAAATTTATCAAACCATGACAATAAATGGATGCGTCACGCCTTACGCCTTGCCCAATTTGCCGCTGCCCAAGGAGAAATCCCCGTTGGTGCTATCATAGTACAAGGGGATGAATGTATTGCCGAGGGATGGAATCAGCCCATTAGCAGCCATGATCCCACCGCCCATGCTGAAATAGTCGCCTTACGCAACGCAGCGCAACATCTAAACAATTACCGTTTAATCGACACCACTTTATATGTCACACTTGAGCCTTGTGTCATGTGTGCAGGCGCGATTATTCAGGCACGGCTTAAGCGCATCGTATTTGGGGCTTATGACAATAAAGCAGGGGCGGCGGGCAGTCGTTTTGATATTCTCAGAGATACGCGCCATAATCATCTGGTAGAATGTGTCAGCGGCGTGTTGGCGGACGAATGTGGAACGTACTTAACCAAATTTTTTAAGACACGGCGCAAAAAATAACTGATAACTGATAACTGATGTATGTCAATTAAAAAAATTCAAGCCATCCGGGGGATGAATGACATTCTCCCGACGCAAACGCCCCTTTGGCAACATATCGAAGGGACAATCCGTAACATATTGGAAACCTACGGCTATCAAGAAATCCGTTTGCCGTTATTGGAGGCGACAGAATTATTTAGCCGAACGATCGGAGAAGTGACTGATATTGTTGAAAAAGAAATGTTCACTTTTACGGATCGTAACGGAGACACTTTAAGCTTGCGTCCAGAGGGCACAGCGGGATGTGTCCGTGCTGGAATTGAACAGGGATTGATTTATAATCAGATACAACGCTTATGGTATATAGGGCCAATGTTTCGCCATGAGCGACCGCAAAAAGGGCGGTATCGGCAATTTCATCAAATCGGTGCCGAAGCCTATGGATTGGCGGGCTCCGATATTGACGCAGAAATCATTTTGATGACTGCGCGTTTTTGGCGGCAACTGGGTTTAGATGACTTAGAATTGCAGATTAACTCACTCGGCACCACCGCAGCACGGGCGGCTTATCGTGAACAATTAGTGAGCTATTTTTCTGATCATCACAATCAATTAGATGCCGACAGTCAACGCCGTTTGCATACCAATCCGTTGCGGATACTGGACAGCAAAAATCCCGACATGCAAACACTGATTGAGGGTGCTCCGCAATTGTTAGAGCATCTGGATGATGACTCTCAAACGCATTTTGCCGCGCTCAAACAATTGCTTGACCAAGCGGGCGTGACTTATCGAATCAATCCGCGTTTAGTGCGGGGATTGGACTATTATAATCGCACCGTGTTTGAATGGGTAACGCAGAGACTAGGCGCACAAGGGACAGTATGTGCTGGGGGACGTTATGATACCCTTGTTGAACAAATCGGAGGGCGCCCGACACCCGCCGTTGGTTTTGCGATGGGTATTGAACGGCTCGTCTTGTTGCTACAACAATTACAAAAGCCCGATAATGCCCCCCATATTTATTTAATTATGGTTGGAGATGAGGCGGTGCAGCAAGGCTTTCGCTTGGCGGAAACTTTACGCGATGCCTTACCTAAACTGCGTTTACTCACACATTGCGGAGGGGGCAGTTTTAAAAGTCAGTTCAAACGGGCTGACAAAAGCGGCGCAAAGTTCGCGCTGGTACTCGGTGAAGATGAAGTTGCCAAGCAACAAGTCATGCTTAAATATTTGCGCGAAAAACAACCGCAAATCTCGTTGGCGCAATCCGAGTTAGCTGATTATTTATTTAAAACAATTTTTACTGATAACTGATAAAAGGACATTTTGTGACAATCTACGAAACTGAAGAAGAACAACTAGAAGCGATAAAAAAATGGTGGAAGGAAAATGGCATCTCAGTGATTGGCGGTATTGTAATCGGGTTGGGACTCCTGGCTGGTTGGCGCTGGTGGCATTTTTACACAGACCAACAAGCACAAATCGCCTCTGGCATTTATAACCAAGTGCTGTTTGCCTTAGAAAAAGAAGAAATACCGCAGGCGGAGCAAGCCGCCGGTAAACTGTTGTCCGAACACAGTGGCAGTCCTTATGCAGTACTTGCCGCACTGAATCTGGCGCGTCAGGATTTAGAAAAGGGAGACATTGACAGTAGCCATGCTCGCTTACAGTGGGTGATAGACAATAGCCGTTTACCCGAATTGGCTCATATTGCTCGCTTGCGTAAAGCACGCCTCTTTTTGTCACAAGAGAAAGTGGCTGAGACTAATAGCCTCATTGGGGGGATTGATGAAGCGACCTTCAGAGGTGCTTATGCCGAAATACGAGGCGATATTGCTATGGCACAAGGCAAAATCGACGATGCCCGCAATGCCTATACTGAAGCCGTAGGTCACATGGATTTATCGTCTCAACATCGTGAATGGGTGCAGATGAAACTGGATGATTTGGGCCTTAAAAAAGAGAAGCGTATTGAGGCAAGTGCGCTGTCCCCAACTGTTTCAACAGAAACCTCAGCGCCCCCTGTGGTGACACAACAATCAGAAGTGGGTGCTCAAGACACGCCTGCTACGACTGAGCCAGAGACACAACAATCAGAAGAA
>JBDLJY010000395.1:0-5630 GCA_039714115.1 Pseudomonadota bacterium
CTCACAAAATTTTCAGATAGAAAAACTTTTTCAAACGATTCTATCCTCAGTCTTTGTTCTTTGTTTCTATCTGTCAGAATGGTTTCACCAAGCATCAGGTGACAGTCTTCTGGTTTGAAGTTGATTTGTAGTACATTTTCTTGTGCCGCTGCGATGTTGCGAATTTTCGTCAAATCAACCGGTTCTTTTGGCTTTAATAATGTCAAATAGTCCTTAATGGATTGGGTGATGGTATTTTTGAGCCGCTCTTTTTCATCCTCCGTTGCTGTCAGAGGTAAAGTGAGTTTCAATTGCCCCCTTAATTCTAGGCGATCAGAGTAGATAAAAATCATGCCGATAACGGCATTTTCTACAAAGCTTGGTTGAATGTCGGAGACTTCACGGAGAATTTTGATTTCGTTTTGAAACGCTCCTTCTATCATGGTTAAGCGAAAGTCATAGGCGGATAATTGTCCTGTCTCTTTGAGAATATTTGTTAAGGTGTCAGGATTAAGTATCTGTTGCGATACTAGCGTTTTCGAGGTTTGCTTTAATTTGTCTGTCAGGCTTTTTAGGGATTTTAAGCCCTCTTCTCGGTTAGTTTCTAGTTGTTGTTGAAGGTTCTCAAATGTCTGAATTAATTGTTCTTGATCTTGTTTCAGTGCCGCCCGCATTTGTACAAGCTTGGTGTTGTATGAGTCTGGTGTCTGCTTTTTGTGATTCAATTTCCATCTTTCTATCTCCAGTTCATCCTGATACGCTTGATTGCGTTTGCTGATTTCTTGATCTCGCCATTGCTGATTCTGGCTTGATTTTTGGCGATAGGTTTCTGTGAGCCTTTGCTCGAAAATTTCTTTCATTTCTGGAAAGTGCTTCGTTTGTTCATCCAGAAATGCGGTTAATTTGTGTTCGAGTGTTAGTTTTAGTGCCTCTCTCAGTTGTTCTGGCGGTTTTTGAGCTAGGGTGTTTTTCAGTTGTTGTTGTAGTTGTGTTATTGTCTTGGTGCCCGCGCTGTTGAAGTATTCTTTTACCGCTTTGATAAAAATGGCTTGGATCGGTTGATCAAGGCTGGCTGCTAGTTCTGTTTTTAGTTTTTGAGTGGCTGTTGTGAGTTGTTGAAAGAAGTTTTGAATTTGGTGGTTGATCTCGTCATTAAAGGCGATTGTCCATTCCAATTGATCGTTGGGTGCTTTGTTAAAAAAGTCTTTGAGGCTAATCTGGTTGATTAATGTTGGGATTTGTTTGGCAATTTTAATCCCATCCCGTGCGTCGGGAAATATCAGTTGTATTTGAATATAAATGGGTAAGTCTTTGGTTTCAGAGGCGACTATAATGCGGGCTGGCACTAGGCGTTGAGAGTATGTGACGTCAATGCGTTTGTGTTGTGGGGTATAGGTTTTATGCTGAGAGGTGGTGATTTTGAAGTCTAGCAGATCGTTGATCCTTTTTAATTGGAGTATTTCGCGAGTCATTTGCGAAAAGAGTAGGGGTTGCCCCATTTGCAATTGGTTAATAAATTGCGTGACGATTTTACGCCCTTGGGTTTCGATATGTTGTCGTTCTTGAGCGTCGATAATGTCAATGTCGATTTGCAGTGCAGCATTGATTTCAATTTTGTCGGCGGGCTTTAATATGGCATAGATACCAGCGGCTCGTATTTGATCGATACGCGCTTGCAGCTGTTGGCGGTTTTTTTGGAAATTCGGGGTGTCGATGTAAACTTCAATCACGCCGTATTCTGGTTTGTTGATGTTTTCCTGAATATGCACGCTATGTACGCCAGACATTCCTAATAGTGCATTTTCTATAGATGTGATCGAGGCGCGTCCGGAGCCTAGTAGGGCGTTTTTGGCCCGCTGGCGCAGTTCTTCGTCGGTTTCTCGATCTCGTCCGAGAAAGCGGATAGGGTTGGGGTTGTGTACGGATTTAATGCCTGAGACGGGGCGTGGCATGATGGTGATGGTTTCTGCCTCGGTACTCATTTCTTTGCCGCGTTCTGAGGCTTGAATTTTTACGGTTATTGAGTTGATTTTTTCAGGTAGTTTGCCTTCTTCGGTTGTCAGGTAGGCGTTTTTGTCAGTCGTCACTAGGGTGCCAAGGGGAATGGTGATGGTTTCTTTTGAGCCGGGATCGCGCTGAAAGGTGACTTCGCCGGTGGCAAAGTCTGGTTCATTGCGTTTGATGCCGAGCACGGCAACGACGCGATCTAGTGCTGCTCCTGTGGCGGTGTCGATAAATCCTGCTTGATATACTGAGTCCATTTGTTCGTAGAGTATTGCGAGTTCATAGGCAAAGCTTTCGTATAGGGAGCGTATGACGCTGCCTTCTTCAAAGTCGGTGAGTTGTGGGATGCGGCGGCGCGTTTCTGCGACCATGTTTTCGTAAATGTTGTTGAAACTTTTTTTTCAAATGCCATGTTAGTTTTCCAGGTTGATGTCCATTGTGATTTTAGTGTTTGTGACATTGTTTTTTTCTGTTTGGAGCATTGGGATAAATCAATCCCAGGGCTGAAAGCTCAAGTCACCTAATGGTGAGTAAATTCAGCGGGTGTTCGCCCAAGATAAATCTTGGACTCCAGATACCCGATTATGTGTTTTGCTAAGATTTTCTAGGTGCATAGAGCGAAGATTCTTTATAGGCTGCAACGGCTTCTAGCAATGGCGGAGGATTATCAAGCGCATTAAAAAAAACTTTTGCATCTTCCTGATTCAGGCGCACGATTTTATCATGTTCTATAATCGCTTTGGCTTTTTCAAGCGATGCTTGTACCATAAATTGGTTGAGTGTTGTACCCGCAATATCAGCAGCCTGTTGTAACATTTCGCGTAATTGGCTTGAAAGTGGTGTCAAAACCTGCTCACTTGTTGCAATCGGTGCCATTGTCTTTCTCCAAGTTAAATAGGTGTCTTCAATTTAATTCATCTGGCATATTGTAAATCAATTTAATTCAATTGTGCTACCCTTTAAGTTCATTGCGCCTTTTGCCTCTACCTTCATTTCCGTTGCAGATTTGATTTCAATCTCTTGTGCATCAATGATAAATTTGCCGTTTTTGGCGGAGAGTTCTAAATCTTTGTCTGATAGAATGGATATTTTTCGCCGGCAATGTCAATAATGATGCTAAATTTTTCATGCGCTATGGAGATTTTTTCGTCTTCTACTGTCAGGACGTTTTTTTCGTCTTTGCTGGTGATGATAATTTTGCCTTGTTCATCGAGCTTGAGACTGCCTCCTTTGTTGATAGTTTCCTCGTCTTTGATGAGGTGTTGGAGTATGAATTCGTTATTTTTGTTGAGGGGTGGGCGATCTTCGTCGTTGTAAAGTCTGCCGGTAATAATAGGTGCATTAATGTCGCCACTGATGAAGTTTATCAAGACTAAATCGCCTACTTTGGGTATAGATGCTAAGCCTATATAGGGGGTAGCTACTGGGACTTTGCGTAGTTCAAAGTCTTGCCCATCGGGTCGTTTTTTGTTTTTGAGCTTTACTGAGCATTGGTAATTGTCTTTGTCATTTGCATCGGTGTGAGGGAAAACTGTTGTCACTATTCCCAATTCTGTTGTGTAAATGCGCCGCGCTTCGTGCGTGGCGACTTTTTTCATTATAGTTACAATACCGTCCATTACAAATAACTCTCATAAAGTACTTCAGTGGTAAAACCATGATGCCCATTTAAGCGATGTCGGATTCCGGTCACTTTGAATGTGCAGTTTTGCGAGCTTGTGGGCATTTGTGCGATCTGGAGCGCATCACCTAATTTAATTTCAGCGGCGCCCAAGGCACGGACTTTGCCCCGTTTATGAGTATTATAAGCATTCATCAGATTTTCCGCCACTTCTTGTGCTAAACGTTTGTTGCGTAGTGAGGCGTCTATTAGTCGGAGCACATTTCCAGCGGATTTGCCCGCTTTGCCTTTGACTGTTTTTTTAGTCAGCCAAGAATTCGCTTCTTCACTTTGCCCTTGCCCTACTGGACTTTCTCCGTAAACTTCTACTCCGTCTCTCACGGGTGGGGCGGTTGTCTGTTCAAATTCAAGAATTTGAACGCCATATTTGAGTTCATGCGTGAGTGATGGTGAGTATTTTTTAAAAACTGCCTTGTCTTCTTCATTGGCATAAAAATCAAAGCCGCAGCGTTGAGCCAATTCTTGTAGTTGCTCGCATACGTTGCGATTATCTCCAAGTATATAGGTGGCAAATTGAAGTCCGGTTTCTATTTGTTCCGTTTTGATGTTTAGTCTTTTTAGGATGTCGCTGACGATATTGGCTGCTGTTTGCTTTTCATATAGTAAGTTAAAGCGAGCAGTAGTCAGGGCACTTAATGAGCCCAATGATTCTATTGATATAGTTTGTATGCCTTGTTCAAATCTCGCTACTTGTCCAGTGAAGACGCGATTGAGTGAGTTATCATAGCCCAATTCAATTTTCACTTCATCACCAAGTTTGAGGGTGATTGTTGCGTCTAATACGATCCTGCAAAAATGAGCTGGTACATTCAGCGATGCGCTGGTTTCTAAGTCTAGTAGCTGACTGGAGTTGTCCGAGCTAAATCGGTTGTTGCCTATATTAATTTTGTAGTTGATTTTAAACATTGTTACAAACAATTCGTTTATTTCTTAATTAATTGTATTAAATAACCAATCAGCGGAGCATACCATGAAATTTGAGTTGTACTCAATCTGATACGGAGCAATTGTACTATGTTTTCGCTCCGCTCACCATTCATTAGTACAACTAATTGGGAAATAAACTAATTTTAAAACCAGCGACTAATAGAATCGCACTTGAATTGACTGATGAGATGGCCTTTTTTTGAGCCATGGAAAATCTCGATAGAAAGTAAGCCTTCATGCCAAGCCGGAGCTTTGAAAACCATGGGATAAAATTTATCAAGTTCGCCGCTGACTTTAAATAAATCATCGGTTTGCTTGGATTCTAAAGCGTCGATTTTCTCCTGTTGCGCTTGGCTCACCTTTTTTAAGGCAGTGATTTCCTCTTGCATTTTGATAATGGCACGGGAAAGACACACTACTGGATCCTTCTCGCATTCAAATTGAGTGTACTCATCTTCAAACCCAAAGGCGGGTGGGATTAAAATCATCCCAATTATTATCAGTATTAAATTTTTTCGCATTAATTTCTCCTTTAAAAAGTCAAAGCCACAATAATTATATACAACAAAGTACAGGGATTAACCCGCTAAAAATCAGATTTTTCCTTGTTCCCACGCGGAGCAAAAATGCCATTAAGTTAAGGGAACGAGAGCCATAGATTAAACTCATTGAATTAGGGCTCAGTTGTTGTTTTTAATTCGTTTATTTATCAATTAGTTGTACTAAGGTGTTGTATTATCCCTCATAATATATTTCACTGGTAAAACCATGATGCCCATTTAAGCGGTGTTGAATTCCCGTCACTTTGAATGTGCCGTTTTGTGAGTTTATCGGCATTTGTGCAATCTGGAGCGCATCGCCTAATTTAATTTCTGCGGCACCCAAGGCGCGGACTTTGCCCTGTTTGTGAGTATTATACATCAGATTTTCCGTTGTACTAATTTTGTAAAGCGATTTATTAAATGATAAAATATCAACTTTAAAAAAACTAGGAAAGATTCGATGGCACGCACCAAAAAAAGCAGAAAAAAAGCAAACC
>JBDLJY010000396.1:0-5601 GCA_039714115.1 Pseudomonadota bacterium
GATTGAGGCGTCTGTCGCATAAAGTCGTCTGGAGGCTAAATCTACTAGCACTTCTCCGGCAATAGATTGTTCCAATTTTTTGTATAGATTGTTGGTTTTTATAGACATGGCAGAAAACAATTACAGGGATTGTTTATAAGAAAGGATAGGAGCGTGGTATGCTCTGTTGGTTTTATCCTTTATTATATCCTATCGTCGGGATGACAAACCTTGGGCATTGTCATTTCGACAACACACTCCAGCCAAGTACAGGGATTGACGGAATAAGGGGATTAGTCTGTGAGCTATTTGTAGGCTGTCCATTTTAGTTTGAGGTTGTGCGCTCAGGATTGTTCTTGGGTTTTATCCCTTTATTTCGTTAATTCCTGTGCTTATGTTTTGGGGATTGTTAAACGTTACGGAATTAACGGCATTAGATGTACTAGGAGTCAAGCAATTTGATTTTATGGCTTATGAACAGAGATAATTCAGGGATTGGTGTGTGGTTTTTTTTTTAATCCCTTTTTTCGTCAATCCCTGTGCTGGGTTTGTTAAACGTTACTTCGCGGAAAGCATACGAAGTGGCGGGACGCCCAACCTGCTCCGGCAGAAGGACAGGCTTAATGGCATTGGACTGTCATATGCCTAGTCAGATTTCTGGTCGCCGGAGCAGGTTTGAAACCTGCTCCGGCGCCAAATCCGATTTTTTAAAAAAATCGGATTTATAGTCTTAATAAAGAAATCCGATCCCTCAGTAAGTTCTCTCCTTACGTCGAGAGGACAAGCTTTTTTTGAAAATCGGATTTCTGGGTTTCGCTTGGCAGAACAGGGATTTGCGAAATCAGGGATTTGTTTGTGAGTTTGGTTGGGCTGTTGGTTTGAGTTTTTGGTGTGCGCTCTTGTCTTTTATCCCTTTATTTCGTTAATCCCTGTGCTTGTGTTTTGGGGGGGGTTATGGCGATTTGAATATGAGATTGAGAGATGTTAATAAAAACGGGGCTTGTGTAAGAAATCCCTGTTCGTTTTGAGGGCTCAGGTTTGTTCTTACAAGTGGAGCAGGTTGCAAACCTGCGTGGCGACATAGAGTACAGGGATTTACGGAATAAGGGGATTTCTTTATTTTGAGCCAAACCCAGAAATCCGATTTTAAAAAAAATCGGATTTCTAAGCTTAAGAAATACATTCATTTGTCATTGCTACGACAGGATAAAATCTGCATGTATGTGATTTGTGTTTGCGCTCTTGATTGTTTTTATGTTTAATCCCTTTATTCCGTAAATCCCTGTACTGGTTGTGTGTCAGGTGGCTTGTGTTTTGGGGTTTGTTAAACGTTACTGAGAGATGTAGTACAACGGATTTACGGAATTAACGGATTAAGTTATTGTTAGTTTTAGGTTTATCAGTTTTTTCCGTAAATCAGTTGTACTAGTGGTTTTATTCGTTGTTGAACATTGGCTGTACTGATTTTAACGTTATCTGAGTACATCTAATGCTCAACAACGAATAATTATCTTGAGGTTTTTATTCGTTCGTTGTTTAGCATTAGATGTACTAGGAGTCAAGCAATTTGATTTTATGGCTTATGAACAGAGATAATTCAGGGATTGGTGTGTGGTTTTTTTTTTAATCCCTTTTTTCGTCAATCCCTGTGCTGGGTTTGTTAAACGTTACGGAGCAGGTTGCAAACCTGCTCCGGCAGAAAGATAATTCAGGGATTGGTGTGTGGTTTTTTTTTTAATCCCTTTTTTCGTCAATCCCTGTGCTGGGTTTGTTAAACGTTACGGAGCAGAACTAAATCACCAGCCCAAAGCGAGGAGCGTTGTCGACTCCAAATCCTCAAAAATGGTTAGTCATGGAGTGCAAGGTTAACTTGCACGAATTTGTCGCGCACGCACATAAATAGATGATTTACGGCGATCTATCTCAAAAAGTTTGGTGGCTGTGATTAACTTATTGAGTTGGTTGTAGCCATAATTTTTTGGCTTAAACCCCGGCAATTGCCGAATTATTTGTTGCCCAACAACGCCTAAGCAAATCCACTGAGTACCAATGACATTCTTTAACAAATTGAGTAATCGAGTATTGCCATCATGTTGCGTCGTGTTTTTTTCAGCTTTTTTGGCTTTTTTGGCTTTTTTAACCGGTGCCGGCTGAAGATTTTCTGTACAGACAAATTGATCACAAGCGGCAACAAAAGCTTTAGGTGTTTGTTGTTCACCAAAACCATAGACACTCAAATGAGACTTATGAATCCGTGTCGCTAAAGGGGTAAAATCGCTATCGCTGGAGACAAGACAAACCCCATCTAATTCATTTGCCTTTGAATAAAGCAAATCAATTGCGTCGATTGTCATAGCCATGTCGGTTGCGTTTTTTCTAGGAGTATAGGCAACTTGTTGGATTTTTTCAATAGCAAATTGAGAGACAATCTTTTGCCATGACTTTAGGTTTGGCTTTGTCCAATCACCATAAGCACGTTTGACAATGACATTGCCATGTTTTGCCACCTCGACAAGTATTTCTTCAATTTTGGTTGCTTGAGCATTATCAGCATCAATGAGCACTGCTAATTTCGCTTGTTGGGGTTGTTGAACATTTTTCATGTTTAGTCACCTCCCGACGATATAATTCCAGCGCAAATGACGACATACCACACCTAGCCGCCATTTCTGCCGCAGATAATCCTTCTTTATTCTTGAGGCTTAAATCTGGCTCCAAAATTAATAATTTCTCCAATATCCGCCCAAACTCCGGCAGATGCTCTAATTTCCTTTCTATAAAAAAAGCTCTTAAAGCCCAATGAACGGCAGTGTTGCCTTCTCGTTTATCTTGAATATTCACTATTGAGCGGAGATTATCCTGATCGCAATTTTCTAGGATATAAGTTACTAACACAAAATTGTGTAGATGCAAAGCGAGCGTGATAATTGTGAATTCCAAATCTGTGCGATCAGTCAGATTTCCGCCTGCTTTATACAGGCGGCGAAAAATCTCAATCTTTCCCAATTCGGCACTCAACAGAAATGGTGTAAAACTGCTAGAACTATGTTCCCCTGATACATCACTTTGCCGTTTATTAACATCAGCACCCGCTTCAATTAATAAATCAATGACACCTAAAAAACGGGAAAAGTTAAAATTGATTAGCGGTTTAAAATCCATCAAATCTTCAAATTTTTCATCGTTAATATCGTCAAGATATTCAACAAGCCGTTTTGAAATTGATGTTTCAAAATCGTCATCAAATACACATCCATCAAACAAGGGAAAAAATTCTGGCGAGGCGCGTCTAAAAAAATCTGGTGAAACCTTCATCATAGTAGTCTTTAGCGTTTCTTTTTTTGTCCCAATCAGATTAAGCGCGTGGTAAAGTGGTGTCATAGGACCATAATCGCAACCTTGCTCAATGTCAGCCCCTTTTTCGATAATACGACGGATAACAGTCAAGTCTGCATTATCAATTGCTACTTGCAAGGTAGTGATGTTTTGCCTTTTGGTTCTCGCATTGATGCTATCGCCTAATTCATATTGTAGGAGTAATTTTGCCCCCTCTTGATTGTTATTTTGTAAAGCCACCATTAATGCTGTACTACCATCGGAAGCCTGAATTTTAGGATCAGCACCATGTTCAAGTAAGCGTTTCAGCTTATCGTTTTGAGCATCCATCGCAAACATCATCAGTTGCGTGCGTGCTCTTGCCCCACAATCTTTGAATTTGCGGTTTGGGTATCGTAAATATAAAGGACGTTTTTTCCAATCCTCAGAAAAGCACATCTTGCGAATTCTCTCTTGTTCTATTGTTTTCTCCATGTTCACTTTTATCTGCTTATCCACACACTGATAAAGTCCATGCGGAGGAAAGTGCTTAAAAAACGCCATCCTAAATTTTTCGATTTCCCATAACTGTGGAACATTGTGATCTTCTGAAAACAATCCCATGACAGAAGCCCACCGATAATATTGGTTGATAATGTTTTTTTTGCCCAGAAAGGCGGCTAACATTAACAACTTTCTCAAAATGTCAGGCAAATATTCTCCTGCTCTATAGGCTCCATGCTCAAAAGCCTTTTGGTAATGCTTGAGTGCTTGTTCATAATCAGCACACAAAGCATAATAATCTCCCCAACCTTCTTCATAAAAATAGCGAAAATAGGGAAAAAGTTCATCTTGCTCAAAATTTTTGAGTGCGGCTTGTGCTCGTATTTCATCGCCAACGGTTTTCTCCTCATCAAGAGAAATATCGAAAACTGGAGCCAAGCAATTATTTAAAAAATGCTTGTCTAAAGGCTCCAATCTGACTCGCACACAATCAGGATCAAAACCTTCACGCTGAGTTTTTTGATAAACGTCATGGACAAGTCTAATAAATAACTCTTTATCTCCAAATGTTTTTGCAAAAACTTGGGTAGTGTATTGCCATGCTCTTGCTAAAAGTAACCAGCTAACCAAGCTATTTAGGTGCTTGAATTTGAGCAAAGAACTGATCTCAGGCAACCCATTGCCCTGTTTCCAACGCTGCAACAATCGACGAATAGACTCATCATCATTATCATAATAACGGCATAGAGCATCAATGATCTCTTTTTCAGACACACCATTAGTTTGCATCCACCAAGACAAAACTTCTTTAACGGCAATTGTGTCGCCAGATTCAAACCATTTTTCAATCAATGCTGAATCAGGTAATTTTTTCATGAAAACGAGAGTACTTGGCACAAACAGTTCATCAACTAAAATCTTTATAATGGTGGTACGAGCCGCCATATTTGTTGGCACCGTCAAAATAATGGTTTTATAGTCATCCAACAGTTTGGTGAGCCATGCCTGTATATTAGTAGCAAGGGCAGAGTCAATTTTTCGTAGCGGTTTCAGTAATGCATCGTCTATGAGAATGTTTGCCTTTGCGATGTTAAAATCTTTTTCTTTAGCAAAACGGCTCAAACGTTTTCTCAAATCATCGCCCCTGCCAAATAAGCCAAAGGCATGGACAATAAAATGCACGATTTCGCCTACATGCGGATAAGGGGTTTTTTCAGTCATAATGTCTCCTGCGTTAAATATAGTGGCAGTGATGATAAACTTTCTCAGAAAAATGACTAGGATAGCGGGCGGACAGTGATTTTAATTTTTACCGGGAAATATATAACGTATTGATTTTATACGATATATAAAAAGGAGAGAAGCCAAGTTTTTATTAAAACTTGGTTTATAACAACGTTAAGTCTGTATGGATTGTGGTGTTGATTGTACATGCAGCAAGCGCAACAACAATGCGTTCTATTCTTGCGTTTTAAAGGCCGGTAGTGATGGATTTTGCGAAATTGCCAATCCCATTTATCAATACTGTATTGTGCAGACTTTCCAGCCTTTGTTCAATGGGTTAGAGCGATAATATCTCCCGGAAGACACCGGTTTTTTCGATAGAAACCCAAATCTGGGGAGGCAAAAGCCTCTATCAAGCGGGTAAACGTCAACTGGCAAAATATATCAAGTTAGAAGGTGTTCAAGAGGGTTACTACATTGAATCACGCCTCCTGTAGGGGCTTTAAAACCGAATTCAAGTCTCAAGCTTGTCAATCCCAAAAATTCGATTGATGTACTCTTTTTGGATGAGTCTGATTT
>JBDLJY010000397.1:0-5582 GCA_039714115.1 Pseudomonadota bacterium
TTATCGCCGACTACGAGCCTTAACTTAATTATAACCCGCCAATCCCATCAATTGTCCTTTAATACGCGCCGCCATGTCCGCTTCCATTTCCGCACGCTGGGTTTCGAGACGCGCCTCATAGTCCTCTTTAAGCGCTGCCAATTCTGCTTGGTGCCCCTGCGCCAGTTGTTCTTTTAATTTGGCCTCAACTTCCGCAGTGAACGGCGTGACTATGCCTGCCAATTCTTGCAAAGTGCGCCACGCTTCTAAGCGTTCTTCACAAACGGCCAGCAATGTCGGTTCCACTCGTAAACGGACTTGTTCTGTGTGGAAAATAGGGGACAGACCACATTTTATTGTGTGCGCCGGATCATCAATAAATTCAATGCTTTTCTGTCAAAGGCGTAAAACTTAGCATCGGGAATTGGCAACATCCAATATTCGATGCCCACTGCCACAACCAACATCAAGAAAAGTTTTGCCCTTAAAGCCCTTGGATTGCATCTCGCGAGCCAAAAGCTTGGCACCATTGATGTTGCTATTAGATTTTAAGTCAGCCCAGAAAAAAAATTGAGACTAAAACTAATATCAAGTTCTAGATAAGTTGCTGACTTTGACATCAGGTAAACACTGCTTATCACTACTGCAAACCAAAACGTTATAAGTTAGCCAACTCAATTTTTGTTTAAATCTTTTAATTCTGATGGAAAGCTCAACTTTTTTTCTCTCAAACGGATTATCAGGTAAATCCTGTTCTAACCATAAAATAACCTTGATTTTTTTACTACAGATTAACTTTGCATAAGGCTGCCAAGTCTTAGGTTCACTTGAGGTATGAGAATTCCCAATGATACAAGCTATAGAATCTCGAACTTTTTGAGCCAATTCTATAGGTAACCATAAACTACCTTTGTCCAACTGACACTCACCATTCACTAATTGGCAACTCGGTAATTTTGCTTTAAAAAGTCTATCTCTATTTTCAACTCTATGTCCACGAAAGTCTTTTACTTCAATAAAGTATAGTGTTTCATTGTTAAATATACCAACGAAATCCACAGCCTTTGTTTCATCAATTTTAGCTATACGTTCCCGATAATCTCGATGTTCATCAAGTTTAAAAACCCGCCACTTATCACCAAATTCAAAGACTAAATCACCTTCCTCAATGCGTGTCATAGCCCTTATTCATTAGAAAACAGTTCAACTTCACGATCATAATGAGCGGCAAATTCTTCTAAAATAGGATTATGTGCAATATCAGCCAAAGTTTGCCCTTCTTCAACAATCACACTTGATTGTTCATTAGGCTTATATAACGAAAAAAACTTAAGTGCAATGGGATTTTCAGATGGATATTCAGCTAATAAAGAAAGTTCGTGACTCAGCAGATAATCATGAGTCGCAATAAAAATTTGCATTCCAACAGCGGCTAGGGCTTGTAATACTTTTGCAACTTTCACAATCAATTTAGGATTAAGATTAGCTTCTGGTTCATCCCAAAATAAAATACTATTTGTCGTTAAAGAGCCATTGCGTAATAAATAAAATAAAGTGCCTAATTTACGATAGCCATCAGCCACTAAATTTACATCTAATTTATTGCCATTGAAATTAAAATAAAAATGTTCGGATTCTTTGACAACTACATCTTTTTCTTGGTTTTTAGAACCGGTTATGATTTGTTGTAAATTATTGATTATTGGTTCAACAGATTGATAATCAGCATGAGTTTTTCTTAAAACAGCAGCATTTAAAGCTAATGCTAAATCATAACAAATTCTATCGTAAGGAATCTCTCGTCTTTCATAAGTAGCAAAAAAATGATCATAAATTGAAAGCATTTCTATAGTTGGTAAATAAATTGGACTAACTTCTTCAGATTTACTAATACTAAGTTTAATTTCTGCTTTTATTCCCTCAAGACTGGTTTTATGAAAACTAATTCCCTTATATATAAGCTCTTGTGTTATATCTATATCTTTACAAAAAGCTATGTCTTCATTCTCCTCATTATTATTTATAATCAAATTATTAATATTTTTAATATTAAAGATTTTATTCCAATCACTAGAAGTTGGAACTACCGCATACATCGCTTTCATGGCATGAGTTTTCCCAGTTCCATTTGCACCAATCAATACATTGATTCCATCACAAAAATTAAATTTTGCTTGTTCAAATGCGGTAAAGTTTGTTATGGATAAATCTTTAATTTTCATTTATATAAATCCTAAGATTTTTTCAGCTATACTGAACAGTACAACGGATTAGCGGAATAAACGGATTGGTTTATGATCATGGTAGTTTAAGCGCATAACTTAATAATCCGTTTATTTCGTCAATCAGTTGTACTATTTTTTTGGTAAAATCAATTTTTTACTATTATCGGGGTGCGCTTGCTCCGAAAAAATATGCCTAAGCCTACACCCGGATTATGTACATTTAAGCCTCCGTCAAGAAATACAAAGGTTTTTTCATGTAAACGTTTTTTATCGGTGACACGGGCTACAAAATAACCGGCGCTGGCAACCAAGGCACGTCCAGCCTCCGCCCAGATTTCTATTGATGACCACGTTTCGAGGCAAAAGTTTTTGCTCCGCAAAAACTTTTGCCTCGAAGCTTTGCCATCTGAGCCACAATTGTTGTCGCAATGCTGACATATCTAAGGCTGAATCTTTAGCGACGTAAGGTACACCATATCCCAGTCCAATGTCAACTATTTTTATATGGAAATTGGCGATCATAAATATTTTTAATAATTTATTCAACAACATCAATGGCTTGGATGATAGGGGCCGCTGTCGTCCAAAAGAAATAATGTAGATGAAAAACTTAGTTTTGGTTTCCCAACTTTTTATTTATTTCTAGTATCAACCTTTTCATATAAGGGTGCTGGTTTACCGGTTTAGCACCTATTTCGTATAGGGCTTCACTTTTATACTTAACGGCTCAGCATTCAGATACACGGATAACACTTTAAACAGTATTTTACCTCTCAATTTTAACTTGAAATCCTTTTTCATTTCTGATAACAAATTATGATCGGGTAGATTAAAATCCTTTCGGAGTATTAAATTCGTTTTAACATAACTGTTATCATAGTGAATACTAATGTAAGTTTCATTTTCACTGATAGACTGATTATGCAATATCACAATATCGATTTTACTACCCTCCTTTCCTTTTTGGTATTCTTCGACTTCAAAGGCAAACCATTCTTGGATTTTTTCAAGCAACTGGTTGTAATCATCTCGCTCTTCTTCATCCAATAAATCATCTAGTTTCGTTGAACCGGCATAAATATCATTTTCTATACTATATCCAGCCGTCCAAACTATATCAGAATAATCGCTTGGTATTCCAAGAAATACATACATATCTTGATCAGCTAAAAACGCTGTTTTGAGGTGATAAAATTCATTTCGACGTTTATAGACAGAAAGTAATTTTTCTCTACCTCCGCATTCTATCGCACTGGCTTTAAGTGGTTTGATGTGTTGCTTTAGCCACCTATAAACCATTACATCTTCTGAGCCTTCTACAAGAATGGTAGGTACTGAGGAATGACGGAGTAAACTGACTATTTCTTCGACTGTTAATTCTCTTTTTTTCATCACTCCCCACCTTTATATTCGTCCAATATGAGTTCTTTGTCAGGAAATTGAGAATAAATAAAAGGGGAGTGTGTGGCAATAAGAAATTGATTTTCTGTTCCTTGTTCCAATAATATATCAAACAATGTTCTTTGCCAATCAACATGCAAACTTAATTCTGGTTCATCAATAAAAATAATACCTTGATTATAAAAAGCGTTATAGCATAAAAAACTCAACATCTGTTTTTCTCCTGAAGAGAGTTTATCAGATGATAAAGCATTGGTTGCTTTCCCTAATGTCAGATTATCCGTCAGTTTGATGCCTTGATATTGAAATATGTCTGTTACCCATTTTGAAAGTGTGGTAAATGGTTTTAAAAGTTTATCCGTTTTTTCAGTGATTTCATCTGTTTTTACCTGAATTTCATTCAAAGCCTCTCTTTCTGTTTTAAACAACGCTTGTGTAGTACGCTCTTTTATAAACTTAGCGAGTTCTTTTTGAAGTTCATTATTTTTTTCTGAAACCTCAGCATATTGTCTGGTCATAAAATTAACAATATCGTCGGTGGAAATAGAAGTGATAAATTGGTGTTGGCGTACCGATAAATCTTTAGAAAGATTATCGACTCCTTCATCCAGTGCTTGGTAAATATGTCCCCGTTGTTTAGCCGCAACTCCTCCGCTGGTAAAAAATCCCCCTTCCATACGTCTAAAAGTCGGAAAAAAAATGGATGAATCTGAAACTTTAAGAATTTCTCTATTAAGGAATTGATAAAAACCATTTTCCTTATATACGCTTGCTTCTACGGTGAAATGCTGTTCTCCTTTTCCAATATTCCATGTGAGTGATATTAATTGATCTATTTTAATCTTTAAACTAAAGGTATTAGTTTCAATCGCTATTTCTTCAAATATCGCCTCTTCTGTTATCATTCTGTCAATATTTCCACTGATTAAATACCATATCAGTTTCAAGATCGTCGTTTTTCCAGCTCCATTTTTTCCCGTCAAAACGTTAATGTCTTCATTAAAACTGAGATCAAAGTTTGAGGTTTTATTTTGATTTAAATTAGTGACTTTAAAATGCTTAATGATCATTTTTTTTCTCCACTTTGAATGGTCGCTCATTAAATTTATCATCCCAGTCAGGATGCACGAGGTTTATACACTATTTCAACCCACCTTTTCAAGTGTTTTCAATAAAACGGGTGACGCAACTTTCTATCGGCTTTTGGTGCAAGGTAGGCTTTGCATTTGAATATTCTGGCAGCATCGCGCTAGAATTTAATTTTTCAAGGCGAGCATCAATAGCACTCATAGAATCCTTGACTAGCGATTCTTTGATTTATTGGCAAAGATTAATCATAAGCGGTGCTGCGCTGGTAACATTTTTAAAGCCCCATCAACAGCCTCAATGCCATTAAGTTAAGACAAACCTGACAGGTGTCAAAAACCTGTCAGGTTAATCGGCACTTACAACGTCATGGGTATTGGTCTCCCATGACTTCTTTTGGGGGGGTTATCATACTGGCATCAACAGCCTCCTCAAAACGGGGTTGACTATTAAATCTCCACAATGCCGTCGTCTGACAATAAGCTTTCCAAGTTTGGGATCACAGCTCAATCACCTTCCTCAAGCTTTGGTGCTTCTACATTTTGCCCGAAACAATCGGCCCAAGCCTACACCCCAATGCCATATCGTGCCGCGAAGGTAGCGTATCCACCAAAACTTCTATATTAATCAGGTGGATACGCACTGCTTAATCCACCCTACATGTATGGATTTATGCTTAACTTAATGGCATTGACGCGGAGCGTGGGAACGATAAAATAAAGCCTTGTTTCAAAACTTACGTTCGTCCAGCACCGCGAGTGCTAAGTTCGTAGTAGGCTATTTTTTCGTTGTTTTGTTTCGGGAAATCCGCTCTGCTCCATTCCCGAAACAACTGGCGATTTATCGCCTACTACGAGCCTTAACTTAATTATAACCCGCCAATCCCATCAA
>JBDLJY010000398.1:0-5561 GCA_039714115.1 Pseudomonadota bacterium
CTATTCTTTGTATCAGCCCGTCGCGGGTGATATAGCCTCTGGTGAGAAAATACGGACGGAGTTGTCTAATGGTGTGTTGACGGTTGATGGGCAGAGAGTGTTGGATGAGGATGGGAATATTAATAGTGTTTATGCTATTGATGGTAAGGTGTATTATTTTATCAGTAAAAAGAGTCCTTCAAGAGAGTCGTCTATTATGTTTGTTTTGAAAAGGCTTGATGGTCAAAAGATTAGGGAGTTTGAGGGGCAAGCTATTTGGGTAACGCCTAGTAGGGAGGATTTGCCATTAATTTTGGTTAAATTGAGTGGCTCTGGGAACGTTTACGATAATGTTTATTCTTTTGATGGCGATAAAGTTAGTTTGGTAAATAAAAATGTGCCTGTTTCTGGCAATAGCGTTATTTCTTCTAATTTTGTTTTTACGCCGAAATACCGTCGTTCGGACAATAAGACTACTACAAGTCTAATAAAAATAGATCTACCGATTAAACAGCCGAAGGGTTACGGCGGTGGGTTGGTATTTAAGGGTACTGATATAGTCGATCTGAAAACCGGTAAAGCTGTTAGTGTTCAAATGAAACGAGCGCCGTATCTAACGCTTTTTGGTAGTAAGAGCTCTTGGCTGACAGTTGTTGGTGCGGCTGGAGATAATATTATTTTTCTTTATAAGGATGTTAATGGGGATTATGTTATAGAGGCTCAAAATGTTTATACTGAGGAGAATTTTACTTTGGTGGAAGGTGGTACTTCTGTGCAGTTTTTGAAAGGTGGTGGGCGTGTCGTGCTAAGGGTATTTAGGGGTTCAGAGAGGGAGTCTTCAAGTTTTATTGATTTGGCAAGGTTGAAAGAGGTGAGTATTAATTTGGCAGATTATCAAGGGATAGTCTTGAGAGGTGGCTATGATAATTTAGGTGGTGGTTATACAACAATGGATTATACGACTTATACGCCTTATCAGATTAAGAAAGTCATTCATAAGTCAAAGCGTAAAATCAATGATCGATTGGTAAAGGGTAGGGTGTTGTTTTAGGCAAAGTTAAGGGCAACCATAAAGGAACCGTGATTTTTCGTAGGGGCAATCCCTTGTGGTTGCCCGCCCCTACTCCGAGTAAAAGGAGAAATGATGAAAAAACGATTTTCAAACCGGTTTCCGGTAGGGTTTGTCTTGTTTGCAATCGTAGTGATGCTAGGTGGCTGTGCAACGAATGCTCCTGTTCCTGTTGATTTGGGCGGGCAGCAGGTTGTTCTTGTTGGGAGTTCATCTGAGAGTACTGGTTTTTATGTCGTTGTCGAAAAGGTTGATTTTCAGTGGACAATCAAGCGAATCAGTAATAGTCCATTGGAGCGCATCAACGATTCAGAAGAGGTGATTTTTGTCGGTAAGGATTTTGGTTATGTGTCGCCGGCTTTTTATGGTTTTGAAAATGTTACAGAGATTGTTCCGGTGGTGAATGTTAATAATCTTTTTGAGTGTAGCATTCTTTCGGATGAAGATGAGGTTAATGAGGGTTATTCTCCCTGTGGAATAACGGAATTGGCAAAAACGAGTATTGGAAATACTATTGGTTCGCGTTTGCGGATGGCTCTGATAACTATGGGGCTGGCTCTGGTGGCAACGCCTACTTATCTAAAGAGTGTCAACCGAGAGGTGGTTGGCGAAATCTTAAAAGAGACTGATCTCATCATGGCTGCAAAAGCTTTTGATCTGCTTTTTGTCAAGGCTCAGTCTTCTCCTGATTTTTTGCGTTTTAAACATTTTAAACCCACCGCAAATGATCCTCTCAAAATCGCTGCTTTTTCGCCACCGCTGGCAGATGGTATTATTCTTTGGAACGCTTACACGGGTAAAGAAATCGTTAAGTTCTTTTCTTCCGCGAAAAACGATAAATGGGTTGCTATCACTCCCGAGGGTTTCTACAATGCTTCGGGCAATAGTGACAAGTACCTCAAAATCCAAATTAATAATGAAAACTACCGCCTTGATCAATACAAGGCGACGCACCACCGCTCTGATATTGTTCGATGGGCTTTAGATGAAGGCGATAGCGGGCTAGCTATGAGCAAGGCTGCTGCGGAACCTATAACAACGCCTGATGTCCAACCTCCCAAGATATGGTTTGTGGTTCCCGAAAATGAGCATAAAACTGAACAATCTAGCATTGAAGTAACTGTCGAAACCGAGGAGATGGTTGATAGTCTTGATGCTATCACTTTTACAGTCAATCAACGTCCTGTGGCGACTGAGAAAGGTAAAAGGGTGCGCCCGATTACTGCCGGTGTTAAAGTCAAAACTCATATTCGACAAATCCCATTGCAAGTGGGGCGCAATTGGATTGCCGCTGAGGCGCGGGGTAGGGCTGGGGCGGTGGAACGTAGCCGCTCTTTGTTGGTGATTCGTGAGAGTGTGATCAAGCAACAGCCTGATCTTTATTATTTGGGTATTGGTGTGGCTGAACATCTTGATATGCCGCTTAAGTATCCGGTTAAGGATGTGAAAGGTTTGGAAGCTGTATTTAAAGAGCAGGAAGGAAAAGTTTATCGGCGGGTGCTGACGAAAACTTTGACTGAGCGTAATGCAACTAGGGGGAATCTTGTTGAGACGGTCAATAGTTTTTTTGAGCCGGCTAAGCCCGGAGATATTGCGATTTTGTTCATTTCGGGACATGGGATGAATACTGAGCAAGGTTATTATTTTCTTACTTATGATGCTGATCCTGATCAATTGGAAAATACGGGCGCGTCTTGGAAAATCTTTAATGCTATCAGTCATTTTAATGCTCATGTTTTGCTTTTGGTAGATACTTGTCATGCTGGTAATATAAGCGGCAACAGCGATTGGCAGGCGCGAGCGAGTGCTGATCCTAACCAATTTTCGCAAGAAGCTAATTTGCATAATGTGCTGGTTTTTGCGTCAAGTTCTGGTGCGGGTGTGTCTCAGGAAGATGATAGCTGGGGGCATGGGGCATTTACTAGGGCTTTGATAGATGGTTTGAGTGGTGGGGCGGCTGATAATAAGGGTATGGTATATATTGATACGCTGCGGCGCTATGTCAGCACAAGGGTACAAAAACTTACTGGTGGGCACCAACGTCCTGTGATACCTCGTTTTACGGGTTCTGGGGATTTTTTTGAGTTGGTGTTGGCGAAAAAATAAATTTTCTGGTTACCACGCGCCATGATAAACTGTTCGTAGTAGGCGATTTATCGCCTACAAAAACCGATCTGTAGTTGAAATAAGGAGCTTTAATATGCCTGCTTTGCACATTCATAGTATGCCACAAGATTTATATAGTTATCTTCAAAAATTGGCTTTCGCCAAAAATTGCTCAATTGATGCACAAGTGATTGTATTATTATCTCAATTCCAACAACAAGAGGAAAAACGAGAACAACAAGCTAGAATTTTAGCAGAAATTTATCAATCTCGCACAACACTCCCTAACAATGTGCCTGATAGTCTTACATTATTACGTGAGGATCGTGCCAGATGAAAACATCAGCATTACATTGCATAGTCGATGCAAGTGTCGGCATTAAATTCAAATAAAGGAGAAGCCTTTTATGCGTGAATTTAACACTTCTGGACCGTGTAATCCTGCCCTACATTACACTGTCATGCGCGAAGCCTTAATTGCAGAAGGCAAAGAAAAAGTGCGAAAAGGGCGGTATTTTACTCTGTTTGCACCCAGACAAACGGGAAAAACGACCTATTTTCAACTCTTGCTTGAAGCGGTTAAGGTGGATAATTTTATCCCAATTTGGATTAGTTTTGAAGATTTAAAGACTGTGACAAAAGAAGTCTTTTACCAAGATTTAAATAATCAACTCCATAAAGGGTTAGCAAAACATCAGATTAAATCTGAATATACCATTACAAATCAGGTTGGGCTGAGAAAATTTTTTGAAGATATTCAGCAAAAATCTATCGTTCTTGTGATAGATGAATTTGAAGGCATACCTGATGCGGTTTTAAGTGAAATGATGCATGCCTTCCGTAAAATGTATCATCAAAAAGAATATCATGCCCTCCATTCTCTGCTCCTTATCGGCGTGAGTACAATCGCAGAACTCGTCACTTCCGATGCCTCACCATTCAATGTGACAGAGGAGTTAAAAGTTTCCTATTTTACCCAATCGGAGTTCAATCAATTGATTGAACAATATGTGAGTGAATCAGGACAAAAATTTGAAAAGAGGGTGATAAAAGCTATTTATGACAATACCAAGGGACAACCGGGCTTAGTTTGTGCATTAGCCGCACATTTAGTTAAACAAGTCACTCATCGCACCGTAAAAATAGCGGATTTTTTAGTGACTCTGAATTATTTTTTAAAAGCCAAATATGATAAAAATATCATGAATATTGTCCGAAAGGCGAAAGAAAAAAAGGCTTTTATGTACCGCTTGTTATTTGGTGAACAGTCCATCGATTTTAGTGTCGATGTTGAAGACATCGCTTATTTACATGCCCATGGAGTCATAGATAACATAGATGGTTGTGTCGGTATCCCAGTACCTTTATATAGCAAGCGTATTATCACGGCATTTCGTCCCGTCTCCAATGGGGAAACGAGATATTATGGGCTCAAAGTCAATGAGAGTTTTGATGCGTATTTGAAAGACGGGGGCTTAAATATTCACGCCATACTGAAGAAATATCGGCAATATGTGCGGCGGCGTGGCTTCAAAGCCTTTGATACCGAAAAACTGAAAGAAGGGGCTTGGCATTATTCTCTCGATGGTTTTATTAGTTTTTTTATTGATGCCTTAGAAGGGCATACTTTTACAGAAGTGCCATCTGGCGCTGGACGAACAGATATTTTGATTGTCTATAAGGTTCACCGGTATCTCATTGAAACGAAAGTCTTTAGCAATAATACTCTTTTAAAGAGGGGAAAGGGGCAGTTGGCTGAATATCTGACATCAGAAGGCTTGGATGAAGGCTATTATGTCGTCTTTAGCAATTTACACACTGATGAGGATACGCTTTATTTTGAGGATAGTATTCAGGGTAAGCAAATTTATACTTATGTTATTTGTACCCACTTTCCGACACCGAGTCGTCTCCCTGTGCCAGAGGAATTGAAATTGACGGAGACTGAAAAAGTGGCAGGGCGGATGCTGAGTCTGGAGAATTTGACAGATGAACAGATAAGCCAAGTCACGGGTGTGAGCTTGGATAAAATTGAATATTTGAGACAAATTAAGCTTATCGGGCAATTTTCGTCATAAATAGTCAGGGCAGGGGATTTCAATCCCACGCGCCTTGGTATATTGTTATTTGGGAGTTGCTTAAAATTTCCACCCACAACATAAGCTCAAAAATCTATAAGGGCACAAATAGATATGAAGAGGGTTATCAAGCGGCGGTATTCCAGCAGGAGTAGCCACCTTTGAGATAACCTCAAACGTCCTACACATTCCCAACTATGAAAATACTTATTTATGCTGGACGGGGTTTGTAACCCCGTCGGTATGGAAAATTAACCAATGGTTTGATTCACCATCCGAGATAATTCTTCTACCATATACAGGGGAAGGGAAAGTAGTCTGAATTTTCC
>JBDLJY010000399.1:0-5557 GCA_039714115.1 Pseudomonadota bacterium
ACTAAAGAAATCCGATTTTTTCAAAAAATCTGATTTCTAGCGACTAAAGAAATCCGATTTTTTCAAAAAATAGGATTTCTAGCGACTAAAGAAATCCGATTTTTTCAAAAAATAGGATTTCTAGCGACTAAAGAAATCCGATTTTTTCAAAAAATAGGATTTCTAGCGATTTTAGTTTTATAAAATCAATAAGTTATTCTTAACTTAATGGCATTGGCGTAGGTATAGTCCACAAAAATATCTACATTTATACCTCTCTAAAAAAGGTTAGAGAAATTTCTCTTGACTTAAAGGTTCAATTCGATTATGCCACGTTGAATAGCGACGCTCTTGGCCACTTGTTCAAGTTGGGACTGTTTGTCAGTCATATATAGAGTGAGTTCAACGTTGGGCGGTGTATGAATGCCTGATTGTTACCCTAAGCGCAAGCGAGGGGATAAAGGGTTGATACTCCCTAGTCCACAAGGTTGAAATGTAGACATTTGTCGATGAAATTGTTATCTAGGAACTCAAGCTTCCAGATTTTTCAATTCTGCCTCACTAAACCCCGCCGCCAATCGCGCCTCAGTATTAAACGGGGCTTTGAGACGGCCAGTAAAATATTGGGCTACCAAATTCCGAAAAGTCGTCTCTGGCACCAAGCCCCGCTCAGCACAACAATGGGCAAACCAACGTGAGCCTATCGCTACATGCCCAATTTCATCCCGCAAAATGATTCGTAATGTTTCTACCAAATGTTGTAAATTTTGTGCTTGCAGCTTGGCAATAATCGGGGGAGTCGCGTCTAATCCACGCGCTTCTAATAGTCTCGGCACTAAGGCCATCCTCACTAATACATCATGTGCCGTCTTCACCGCCATTTCCCATAAACCGTTGTGGGCACTCAAGTCGCCATAGACATAACCTAATTTTTGTAATTGCTCATGCAGTAACACAAAATGCGTCGCTTCTTCATCGGCAACTGTCACCCAATCATTATAAAATGCTTTTGGTAAGTCACGAAACCGATACACAGCATCCCACGCTAGATTAATCGCGTTAAATTCAATATGGGCTAAGGCATGTAGTAAGGCGGCTTGTCCTGTTGGTGTGGAGAGTGTGCGGCGGGGCACTTTTTGCGGTGAGACTAAACGTAGAGAGGGGGGCAGTCCGGGGGTTAAAATTGGTGCTGGCGGGCTGCTTGCGTTGAGGTTTAATTGTCCCGTTTGCCATGCTTGTGCTGTTGTTTGGGTTAGTTGTACTTTGGTATCTGTTGCCATAATGCAGCGGTAGGCTGCCTCAAATAGATTGTTTTTCATAAAATATCGGCAAGGAAGCCCCTGAGTCTTTAGCTCAGGGGAGGAATTGCCGATCCTCGTTAAGTTAAATAATGTTAGCCGGACGGGATTTGCAATCCAGTCCGCAACGTTTTAGGACTGAAACGTTACGGACGGGGTTGCAAACCATATCCATTAAGTTAAGGATAAAACCATACATGTAGGGTGGATACGCTACCGCTTAATCCACCCTACATGAGCTTAACTTAATGGATATGGTTGCAAACCCCGTCCGGCACAAAGATCGACCTGCGGGGTATGAGTCTCCCCGCAGGTCTTAATTTTAGGCCATTGTATCTCCCACCCCGTCTCTCCGTCTCGTGCCACAAATCCATCTGCAACGCCGATACTAGGAATAGCGACTAGCGTATTTTCATAATAAATCAAAGGGATAAACGGTCTTTGCCAAGGGGGTAACTGAGCGGCTTGTAATAATTTTTTCACGACTCGCTGATGCCCACGCAGGCGAAAGGTTTCACCGCCTTGCCGAAAACGCACTTGTAACGGTGTTCCCGTCGGCTGGGCGAGTCCCCGCCCTTGCACTTTTAAAGCGGTCAACTCGCCCAGCGGTAAAGGCAGTGCTTGAGGGAGTGACCAAGTGAGTGAGTGCGAAGCTTTGGGGGCTGGGGGCAAGTTAGGCATGGCGAATAAGTAGTTACGATAACGGCGCACTTCGCCACCGTGCCAACGGACTAGGGGTTGACGATCTTTTTTGGCTGTGAGTATATCACTGAAAATATGTTGAAGTTGCACCGTCGATGGGAGGGGCAATCCGAGTTTTTTTATCCAAAATCGTAAGACATTGCGCTGCCGTGCAGGGCTGAGGCGGGATAATGTGGGTAAAAATAGTTGTTCAGAATGCTGCAAATCTTTTTGAGCTAATATTTGCACTAATTCATCCGCTTCTGCTTGATGGCGAGCGGCACGGCTTAAAATATGACTAACACTGGGCCAACGTTGCTGTAAAAGCGGCATGATTTTATGGCGTAGGAAATTGCGGTCAAAGCGGGTATCAGCATTGCTGCTGTCTTCTATCCAGTGCAAATTGGCTTGCCGGGCATAGTCGTGTAATTGGGCGCGAGTGTATGCCAATAAGGGGCGGACGAGCCAGCCTTTTGCTAAACGACTGACAGGCGGCATGGCTGCCAAGCCGGCAACGCCGGCGCCGCGCAATAATTGTAACAATAGGGTTTCGGCTTGATCATCGGCATGTTGGGCGGTTAATACGACGTCGTCTGGGGCAAGTAATTGGGCTATCGCTTCATAACGGGCGGCGCGGGCGTTGGCTTCGAGACTTTCTCTAGGGGCGGCGTTGATCTTGACTCGTATCACTTCACACGGTATCTGTAACGCTTTACAGATTTGTTGACAATGCTTTGCCCAGTTATCAGCTTGGGAGTGTAAACCGTGATGAATATGGACTGCGCGTATTTCATGGTTTAAGTGTGGACGTAATTGTGCCAGCGTGTATATTAGTAGATGAGAGTCTAAGCCGCCGCTATATGCTATCCACAAACGTTGCGTCGGGGGGCATATGCGTCGTAAGGTTTCGAGGAAATTAGGAATGCTCATGATGTGTGGTGCAAGGTACGCCTTGCACTCCTGATGTTCTGTTTAAATCTTTAGTATTGGCGTTGATTGAACAGCGAATACTTTTTTTCTCAGTTGCTTATTGATCTCTTTCAGTAATTCACTCGGTTCAAACGGTTTACCCAAATATCCTTTCGCACCCATCATTTTTCCCCAAGTTCGGTCATTTTCCGTATTTAAGGCAGATACAATCACAACGGGAATGGATTGGGTTTCAGGACAAGTGGTAATCTGACGAGTTGCTTGATAGCCATTGAGTTTACCGGGCATGATGACATCCATAAGCACTAAATCAGGTTGGAGTTCTTTAGTCTTTTGTATGCCTTCTTCACCAGTGAAAGCGATATCTACTTTATAATCTATCTTTTCAAGAATTTTTGTTATAAACTTGATCTCTGTCTCTGAGTCATCCACTATCAATATGTGGGCCATAGTTTGATTCCTTGTTGTCTCACCTTTCAGGTGTTGCAGGTCTTAACGTCAATAGAATAACACAAATCTGGAAATGATCTTTCCCCTCTAATTTAAATTGTTATGTTTAAAACACCTAAATCTTTGATATCTTCTCGCTCGGTACTTATCACCGGCTGCTCTAGCGGTATAGGATATTGTGTGGCACGGGGCTTGAAAAGCCGAGGTTATTCAGTATTTGCCACCGTGCGTCAGCCTAAAGATGTCGCCCGTTTACAACAAGACGGTTTGGAAAGCCTCGTCTTAGATTTGAGCAATTCGCAGTCCATTTTTGAGGCCGTGCAAACGGTGTTAGAGCGGAGTGATGGGCGATTGTATGGCTTATTTAACAACGGCGCTTATGGGCAACCGGGGGCGGTAGAAGATTTAAGCGTTGAGGCTTTGCGTCAACAATTTGAAACCAATTTATTTGGGACACATGAGTTGACGAGTCAAGTCATACCCGTTATGCGTCGCCAAGGCGAGGGGCGGATTATCCAAAATAGCTCCGTGTTAGGCATGGTGGCATTGCCTTATCGCGGTGCCTATAATGCGAGTAAATTTGCTTTGGAGGGATTAACCGACACTTTGCGCTTAGAATTAGCTGGCACGGGTATTTTTGTCTCTTTGATTGAACCCGGGCCAATCCAGAGCCGGTTTCGTGCCAATGCTTATACGATGTTCAAACAGTACATTGATGCTGAACATAGCGTACATCATAAGACTTATGCCAAAATGGAACAGCGCTTATTAGCAAAAGAGGCTGTTGTCCCGTTTACTTTGCCACCCGAGGCGGTGCTAAAAAGAGTCATCCATGCCTTAGAATCGCGACACCCCCAGCCGCGTTATTATGTGACCTTTCCGACGTATTTATTGGCAACATTAAAACGATTACTCCTACATCGGGCAATGGATTGGGTGTTGCGACATTTGCCTGAATAAAGCCGAATACTCGCCCAAGATAAATCTTGGACTCCGAATACCATAGATAAACGTTACGGAGCAGGTTGCAAACCTGCTCCGGCAGAAAGATACTCGCCCAAGATAAATCTTGGACTCCGAATACCATAGATAAACGTTACGGAGCAGGTTGCAAACCTGCTCAGGCAGAAAAACTCATTCTTCTTTTTCAACTAAATTGAAGCTTAAGGAGTCCAAATCTTCCTTAAATTCCTCCCCATATTCTTCGGCACTATCATTCTCCGGATCATAAATCCAGTTGACACTAATATTCTTACCATTGTTCGCTACTTCAGCTTCTAATCTCTCAAAAAAATCCAGCAACATTTTTGAGGTACTGCTATTGAAATAACTGAGAGCAACATTCACGGTAACGGCTTGGTTTCCCAGATGTGACAGATAATCTTCCAGCCAAGAAAACAGGGGTTTAGAAAATTCTGCTATATTTTCCGGGTAACATTCACCTTCCAGCTCAAGCACATTGGTTTCAGCGTTAAAAGAAACCTTGGGGGTGTACTTGGTGGCTTCGATTTTCAAATTATCCATGACCAAATTATCCCTAAACGCTTGTCTTCAAAGAAAAAAAATAAAATTTATCATCAACCTTTTGAAAATTGAATTCAATCGGTGTGACGGATCTTCTTGCCATTTCAATAAATCCAAGTCCCGCCCCTTGACTGTCTGCATGGGGGACCTTCCTACGCTGCTCCTTGTAATAGTCCTTGAGAGCCTCCTTGTCCATATTTTGCAATTGAGTCAGTTCGTTAGTGATACGATTGACTTTATTGTTATGAACCTGGTTTCCACATAACACATAATAACGCCCATTTTCATAGCCAACCACAATGATGCCGTCACTGACGGCTTCTTTAGAGTGGAGTGGTGTCCTTTTTTCGGCGGAATAATGGATAATATTTTGCGTTTGTTCCACTAGCATGGAAAATACCTTGAGAGTGATTGAGGGAGTGGCTTTCTCCAGAGTCATTTTATTTCTCAAGGTATCGCCCATTTCCAACAAGAGCGTTTGCGAAATAGGGCCGCTGAAACTAAACAATATGCCCTGTGTATCGAGTTCGGTTTTGAGGTAGTAGAGATTTTCTAGTTGCATTTTTATCTCCAAGATAAATCTTGGACTCCGAATGTTATAAGTTAAAACCCAGCACAGTCACATCATCCTGTCTGTCATGTTCGCCTTTGTATTCGTTAAAAGCCCGCACCATTTTAGCAGATTGTTCCTCAAA
>JBDLJY010000400.1:0-5532 GCA_039714115.1 Pseudomonadota bacterium
TCGTGCGGGGGTATGGGGCAATGCCATTAAGTTAAGACAAACCTGACAGGTGTAAAAAACCTGTCAGGTTAATTTTTACCTTAACTTACAACGACCTGCTAGGTTTTGGAAACCTGGCAGGTCTTCTTTTGGGGGGGTTATCATACTGGCATTGGGGTATGGGGGCAGTCATGTAGGGTGGATTAAGCGGAGCGTATCCACCTGATGTAATCTACAAATTTTGGTGGAGTCGCGATCTCGCTTAATCCACCCTACTCGACTTTTTGGGAATTTAATCCGTGCCATCCGAGTAATCCGTCAGTGATTCAAGGTTTTGTGCTTTCGACACTGCAACCACTTACTAGAGAGGGAAATTAGGTATTCAGCATGAAATTTATATTTTCTGATTATCTCAAACGCAAATCTCAACTAAGAGGATTTGATTTGACAAAAATAGAGCAAATATTAAGATATTCTAAGGAAAGGTATTTTGACACTGTCACCCATCGTATGATTGCAGTTGGCAAACATGATAACCGTTTAGTGATAATTCCTTATGATAAAAGTGTAGACTCTATTATGCCAGTTACGATTCACGCGACAACGCGCCAACAAATCAAATTCCGTTTAAAAACGGGGAGATTCATTCATGAATAACGCCCAAATGACCTATTTTCAAGATGAAGATATTCTCTATTTGGCTATTTCTGAAGGACAAGAAGCCAATAGTGTAGAATTGTATCCCAATGTCACAGCAGAACTCAATGACAAAAATGAATTAATTGGGCTAGAAATTTTAGAAGCGAGTACGTTTGTTCGGGATTACATTCTCGAAACCGCTCAGGTTAAGTTGCTTAATCTGCATCAGGCCCAAATGAATCAGGGGAAAATTAATTAGAGAACTGCCCACCCGATTTTTTATCGTTCCCACGCTCTGCGTGCAAACAGGCATTCCCACGCAGAGCGTGGGAACGAGGAACAACTGATAAGGGATTTAGCTGTTTCGTTCATTACACCCAGCGGATTTCCCGAAACATAGTCGAAGGTTTCGGTTTTTTATACTATATGCTATTTTATATGGTTCACGCCAGTGTGGGAACCATATAATTTTGAAGTCCTACAGAAATCAGATTTTTTTAGAAAAGGATGTTTTATAGTATGAACAAACCCAGAAAAACCACTGTGTTTCATCAGCCGCGCACTCGGGCTTATCACCAAGGTTTTGTTACCGCTTTTTGCGCGTTGTTACTTACCGGCCTCACTGTAAACATTCCCGCTAACTGAGCCGTCATAACGATGGCGGATATCTACTTTCTTGCAGACACGACAGGCAGTATGTCGTCACCCATCTCTTCGGTAAAAGCAGGAGCGACTGAGATTATGAACAATCTCATAAGCTCGTTCCCTGATACCGATCTAGCCTTCGGTGTTGGCGATTACAAAGACTTCCCGTCTGATCCCTACGCATTCCAGTCGGCGCAGAGTCTGACCGCAGATACCAGTGTTGTTCAAACAGCCATCAATGGTTGGAGCGCATCAGGTGGCTCGGATAGCCCAGAGGCTCAATTATACGCTCTAGATCGGCTTGCCAACGATCCATCCATTGGCTGGCGAACTGGTGCTGAACGGATCGTGCTATGGTTCGGGGACTGTCCGGGTCACGACCCTGTGCCGACTGCGGCGACCAAACTATCTTACGACATTACCAAGGAAAGCGTTATAACCGATCTCGTGGCAGCAGACATTACCGTCTTGGCCATCAGCACCGACACGGGTTGTGCCGATATGGATAATAGCACTTACGGGGGTGACTATGCCAAGGTTTATGGTATAGTTGAAAAAAATTATACAAACCAGGCGACGGACATCAGTACAGCAACTGGGGGCTCCCACCAGACGGGTGTAAATTCAGATGTCATAGTCGATACGATCAAGTCACAGTTATCAACTGTTGTATCAGTCATCGACAAACTGGGACAATTGCTCGCAATTGAGTGTACGCAACTTCCTCTAGCGGAGTGTAAAGGTTTGGTGGATCTTTATTATCGTACAAATGGGTATTACTGGAAAGAGAGTTGGAGCGACGATCAAATACATTGCGATTGGAAGGGAGTAACTTGTCAAGATGGACATGTCACTCAAATTGATCTGAGTGCAAATAAGCTTAAAGGGACGATTCCACAATCAATTGGTTATTACTTTAGCAAGTTGTCAAGCCTTAACTTAGCTAATAATCAATTGACTGGTTCAATTCCTTCTTCTTTGGGGCATTTGAGTCAGTTACAAAATATTGCCTTGAATAATAACCAACTCAATGGCTCTATCCCTAGTTCCATAGCTTATCTCAAACAATTACAAACCCTTAACTTGAATGATAATCAACTTAGTGGTTTTATCCCAAAATCTTTTGAAAAGTTGCAAAAATTACAACGGTTTGATATTAGCAATAATCAATTGATTGGTTTCCTTTCAGCTTTTTTGAATAATTTAAATCAGCCAGTGTCTTATGATTTGTCTGGTAATAAATTTATTGTTAGTTTTGCTATTTGTCCAACTGTTACTGAGATTCCGCAATCTGAATGTAATGCTTTGGTACATCTTTATTATAGTGCTAATGGGAAAAACTGGAGAGATAACACAGGCTGGAATGTGACAAATGCTCCTTGTAGTTGGAAAGGTGTCTCATGTCGCTATGGGCATGTCACTCAAATTGAACTAGTTGATAATCAACTCAAAGGTTATATTACTGAGTCAATTGGGGATTTAAGGTATTTGACGGAGCTTAATCTGAGTCGTAATCAGCTAACTGCCCCTATTCCCCAGTCGCTTGCCAAGTTAGAAGACTTATACCTTTCTAAGAATAAATTTTCATGCGATGAACTCAACTCATCGTCGATAAACCCGAAGGATTGTAGTGTCATGTCCACAACCACTCTGATATCAATCGGAGTTGGTTCTGCAATTGCCATTGGGCTGATGGTTCTTTTTCTTTTATGAGCTTCCACCGATATTAGCGAGCGTAGGGTGCGTCCTACGCACCATCCCGAAGATAACTACATCGACAAAAAGGTGCCTGGGACGCACCCTGCTAATTTGTGTGCCTTGATCGGCTAATGTTTTGATAAATCGTCCGGTTTGTCCATCCCAAAGGCGTATGGTGTGATCCCGACTGCCGGAGGCTATGGTGCCGTCTTGGGGTGAGATGGCTATGGCATATATTTTGTCAGTGTGCCCTTTGAGCGTGGCAAGATGTTTGCCGTTTGCTACTTGCCAGAGACGCAGATCGCTACTGCCGGTGACTACGCGCTTTGAGTCGGGTGTGAAGCCGACAGCATAGATGCGCTGTTTGTGTCCAGTAGGTAGCGGTTGTCAGGGGAAAAGGCTAGGGATAATACGACATTGGTATGCCCGGTAAGGAGCGCGACTATTTCGCCAGTGGTGAATGGAATGATGCCGCTAAAATTAAAATCCAATCCACCATCCTGTGCGTGGGACGCACCCTACACTCGCTCTTTGCATTTTTGGCGAAGACAAGGGAACAATAAACCCCGTTATTGCTGAAATGCCAAAAACAGTCGCTTCGGTTTTAGAAATAAATGGATTTTCATAACTATCTGCAATCAGGTTACTGGATAATAAGCAAAGGAACGCACCCAGATAAGTTTTCATCATCATAGCTCCATAAAGTTAAAAATAGGATAAGGGCATTTTATCCATCAAAGTCATTTCTGATGAAAGCGGAATTTTATGATTATCACGCAGTTCAGCATAAAATAAAATTTTTGGAACGCTTCATTATAAGCAGTTTGTGCTGGGGTAGAAAGATAGCGAATATCTATGTTACTAAGGAATTTAATTATTCCAAAATAGACGCGATCTTCATCAGTACCCGCCCCTAATTCATCCTGATAAGTATTATAAAAAGTAGTGATTTGATTAATCGCCCATTGTTCATATTTGCGAGTTTGCTTTGCTTGCCAGTTTGCGATTTGATTGTTTACTTCTTCCATCCGAGCTTGGGCTTTTTCAAGAATTTCTACCGAAGACAATTTACTGGCTTTTTCAGCCAGTAGTTGTCGAAATTTGCTCAATTGTTCGATAGCTTTTTGAGCTTTAGTGCTTTTGTCAATTTCAATTTGCTCAAATGCCTGCTCAATTTCATGCCAAACCGTCTCAGATTGTCGGCAATTTCCTGTTTAGCTTGCTCTAGTTGTTCTGAGAGGGTGGCAATTTGCGTTTTTGCAATTTCCATCTTTGGCGCGACTAGAACCAATTGGCGAATAATGGATTCTGCCGAAGTCAGATAATATAAAACAAAATAGGATTGTGCAGGCTCATTTTTAGCGTTATCAATAAATTGCCTTGCCCGTTGCGCCAGTGTCGAGATAGTGTTAGCCGCTTGGGCAGTTGCCAACTGTTGCTCAAGCGTCGCTATCGCGTTTTCCAATTGCGTTATTTGGTGAGCAATTTTTGATGAGTCGTTCTGTTTGACAACATCAAGTGATTGTAACGCAA
Source organism: Pseudomonadota bacterium (assembly GCA_039714115.1). GTDB lineage: Bacteria > Pseudomonadota > Gammaproteobacteria > Beggiatoales > Beggiatoaceae > Thiomargarita. The sequence continues at coordinate 4,495 of JBDLJY010000400.1, forward strand.
ATAGATTTTCTTTTAAGGCTTCTATATGTAGCGCTGGATTATCAGCAGATGGATTTTGGGCAAGCAATTCGTCACTTTGACTCAGCAATGTTTTAACACTTGCCTGAGCCATTTTATCAACGATTGACTGTTTAAATTGGGCAATGTCAGTCAATGCCTGTTGCAATTTATCAATGTCTTCAACCGGGACATAGAGTGCTTGGGTACGCATGAAACTATTCATGTCGCCTAACACATTGAGAGCCATTTCATAATCACTATTATCAATAAGTTGGCGACAATAATCCAACACGCTTTGTTGATAACGGTTAATATTATCCCAATTGCTTGACTGATGGCATTACTAAAGTATAGCCCTGCATTAGCCAGATCGCCTTGTTTTATAAATTTTGTTGTTGACTTGTTGAATGATATGGTTTTTAATATTACATCATTTTATGATGAATGCTCTGAGGAGGAATGATGATATACAAACGTATTGTACTTGCTACTCTTATAATTGGGAGTGGTGCGTTTTTTAGTACAGCGGCATATAGTTCAAATGTGTTAAGATTTAACACATTTGGAAAAGGGCTAGAAAAAAATAAGGCCGATAAATCATATTTTAGTAATCATTGTTCAGAAGGAACAATAAAAGCAGCCCTGGTAGGAATCAAAGAAGGAAGACAAGCGGCAGTTTGTGTCTGTTTAGACGCTGAAAAGGGTAAAGGGTGGTATTGCTGGCACTGATATTTATCGCTCCTAAACTTAGACTTAAACAAAAGCCCCAAGTTCTTACAGCTTGGGGTTGTAAATTCTCTTCAATGAACGGGAGGCTGAGTTGCTAGTTAACTCCACATACAAATAGTACGGTTGTAAAAGGTTAACTTAATATTATAAATACAAATTTTAATGGCATTGGGGTAATGCTCTGGGTGGTCCAATGGCAATTTTTGATGGGTTGAGGTGTAGATTCACGGGATTTGAACTAGAGCATGAAATCGATCACTTGTAATCCGTCCGTATAATCCGCTACGAAGGCGTAGTTGCCAGCTACCG
>JBDLJY010000401.1:0-5520 GCA_039714115.1 Pseudomonadota bacterium
TCGCGCATGATCCAAGTTTTGCCAGTTTGACGAGGCGCCCAGACGGTGATGTAATGTCCGCCTTTGTCGGGATTATCGCCCAATAATTGTTGATAAGCCTTGTTGACTAATTCTTGACGGGGAACGTAATAATGTAGCTCCGGATCAATTGGTCCATAAGAGGAAAATTTTCGCATCGTTAAAATTCCTATAAATGTCAGGTAGGCATAATTATTGATAACTGAATTGAAAAAAGCAACCCCCTCCAAAAACGCCTTGATGGTATTCAACTGGGTGTTAAATGATGTTATCATTGCAAAGTGAGTTAATGCAATCCTTTATGGTTGCCCTAGTGCATTCGGGCGGAAATATCCAGACCACTTTCAATATTGATGTTACGCACTCTAATTCCAACACAATAACTACACGGATTACATTTAAGAATGGATAAGTTACAACGCTGCCCCCAGAGCTGGTTTGGGTTTATCCTTTCTTAAATGTAATCCTTGTAGTTATTAAGGTTTTTGCAAATATCTGACGTTTGGAAACAAGGTGCGTAACATGAGTTATTTATTGAAAGAGCCTATTGACAAATTGGCTGAGGTAGAGGCGTGGCGACTTTGATTATACTTTCCATCCCGAAGGAGAAATGGTGAAAAATTTAGGCTTAGTCCACGATAATTTAGCCCAACTGGAAAAAGATCGGGTGCAAATTTATGCCGGTGACACGGGTAAACGCATCATTTATACCGGCATGGGTTATTTGGCTCAACTGTTTAAATTGCGGCGGATTGCGATTGAAACCATGCTTGATTGTAGTCTCAATGATTTATTTGATCGTTGCCGCCAGCGCTGTCAAGAATTTTTAGGCAGGGGCAAGTGGAAAGACTGGCGCAAGCAGTTATTAGCATTGCATGAAAATCGCCGCCCTTGGCAATTAGTTATCTTAGTTGATGCGATTAATGAATCCAGAGAGGGCAAAAGTTTATATGACTGTTTCCAAAAGCTGATTGCCGAATTAGCGCAACAAAAGCTTAATAATACGCTCAGCCACGTAAAAACGCTGATGGGCAGATCGAGCCTTGGATAGAAATCGACCATTGGCAACCTGAGGAGCTGCAACAAGCCTATGCTCGCTATCAAAAAGCGCAAAATGGCCCCACAACGCCTTTGCTGGTGATACTCAATAATAACAGACGACACCCTAAACGTCCCCCGGATGTGAGCGGGCAAAATCCTCAGCACTAAAACCTTTAGCCAGTGCAATCGCTAAGGCATCGCCCATGACGTGGGCGCTAATCCCAATGGACAAGCCTCTTTTTCGACGCTGACATCAATATTGACACTCGCTGCCATCGCTAAAGTTGATGTCTTATCATCAATCCGTGCAGCGAGAGTGGCAACGGCTTGACTTTCTGTCTATATCACTGCCAATCGCAAGGCACGTAGTTTATCGTAACACGATAAGGGGAATTTAGGAGTCCAAGATTTATCTTGGACGCTTCGGGTGATTGATTTGTGTGATATGATAAGTTTTCAGCGTGGACTTATAATTCTATTGAAAGGATGAACTCTGATGACTGCTATAACGATTGAACAGTTGTATCAACAACATCTAAAACCAATATCCGTCGCCAACAAATTACAGTTAATGGCTTTAATGTTCCAAGAATTGGCTAAGTCTTCTGAGAAGATTGAAGAAGAAGTACAAATTGACTGGCATCTGCTGTCAAAACCAACGGCAGAAGCATTGATTGCGGAACTCTATGCAGCGGACAGTATTACTTTCAAACAAGCACAACGTATGCTCAATCATACAAACTGGCAGGAAACTCTAGAAGTTCTAAAACAGCATGGATGTCAGTTATATTATGATAGAGACGACTTTGAAAATGACTTACAAACATTGGCACACTCCTCATTATGAAAACTGTCGTCTCAAATACCTCACCCCTCCGCTATTTGACGTGCATTGGTGAACACGAGTTACTCCATCAACTATTTGAAAGAATATTCATTCCAAAAGCTGTTTATCAGGAACTGACTCACCAAAATACACCTGACATTGTTCGACAATTGATGCTGTCTCCGCCAGGATGGATTGAAATACATGAAGTAGAAGAGCCGCCTACCAATACATCACTAGATCATTTAGACGCCTGATGGCTTGCGCTTATATTTGACGGCGGATTTATCCCCGCTGAGCCAGTATTTCCACTCAAGGAATCTCAAATGGCCATTCTAAACCTGTTACCGCGTGATGAGCGCCATTATTTAAACCGTCTTAGCCCCCGTCGGTCAACTGGATGCGGAGCAAGCCGGGTCATTTTTAAAAACCTTCCTTGAAGCCTGGCAAACGGGGCAAAAGCCAACAGTGAATATGCCGCCCAACGCTTACAATTATTAGGACGCGGCGATCTCCGTTGCCAGACTGAGGCACAAACAAGCCATTTGCCCTTGCTGGTGAATCGTATTACTTTGGCCTTTGTCACGGAGTTGGGTAGTACCCTTACTGGCTCATCTCGCCCAAGCATACAATCATGGCTTATTTCTCCAAGTGACTTTGATGTCAAGATCAAAAAACTTGAACATCGAGTGTAAGCATGTAGGATGGATTAAGCGATAGCGTATCCACCCTACATATACACTTTAAGTATGTAGGGTGGGTAGAGCGAGACGAAGTGGCGGGACGCCCAACCCACCATTCATCAGCTACTTGCTCGTTATCATTTTACTTCTGAATCATCATAGATTTTTATTTCACCTTCATCAATGATGATAAGACGTTTTGATGATAATTTTTCATATTGCGTTTCTAAAAATTGCCCCACCACGTTTAATAGATTTTGAGTTCTGGTATCACTTAATGTCAGTACGATAATCCCTTTGACAGGATGAGTAACAAATTTGTGATAACTTTTAAAATCCGAGTCTATTGTCAGAATCCATGCGGCTTTTTCTTCTGCAACCTTATAGACTTCTCCATTTCTAATGCCACCTTTGCCTAATTTTTTCAGATGTTCTGCTTCGTATCCCTTGTTTCTGAGAAATTCAACTAGGGCAAAGGGCATATTTTCATCAAGAAGAAACTTGATATTCATATTGCATACGCCTCATATTCGCATAGTTTAGCGGCGTATTTCATCGCCCTTTTTATATCATCATGCGTTATAGAAGGATAATCCTGTATAATTGACTCGGTATCTTCCCCCTCAGCGAGGAGTGAAACAATCAAATAGACCGGTATTCTTGTCCCTGTGATGCAGGGTTTCCCATGACAGATATCCGGTTCGGATGAAATTCTGTCAAATATTTCGGTGTTTTGCATTTGACATGACCTCTTTGTTATATCAACCAAAAATTGGTTAACTGTTTCCAGATATTGAGCACTGAATTATGGTTCATTAACAAACGCAATAAAAAATGACTGGATTTTCACATAGCTGTGATTTTATTGATGAAAGCCACCAATGACAGCCTACAAACCAGCAAGCATGTATTATAACATAAATTCCCAATATTTTAACTCACACTCCATTAGCCAATATTTTTAATATTTCCATGGGTTTGTAGGAAGTATAGACTTTCAGAAAAAAAACTCTGATGTTTTCAAAACCTCAGAGGTTTGGGCCAACGTTAGTCCAAAGCGAGCAGCGTTGTCGACTCCAAGTGACTTTGATGTCAAGATCAAAAAACTTGAACATCGAGTATTACAATTCTTAATGAGATATGGCAACACAAAACCATCAAAGAAAAAGGACTAGAAGACTGTATCGAAGCCCTGCTGGCGCACGAAATAGGGCATCATGTACGCTATCCGGGAACACTTGCCGTCCAAGCCCGTTTACACCTCTTAGAAAAATCCCTGATCCCAATTGAAGAATATTCGCTGATTAACCTATTTACCGATATCATGATCAACGAACATATCGGACACACGCAACGCGACCAACTCATTCGCATCTATCAAGCCTTTGATGACAACTCACTCAACGATCCCGCCTTTCTATTTTATTTAGCCATCTACGAAGAACTTTGGCAAACCGAACAGGGCGCATTGATGGGGGCAGCACGCGCCGACTTTGAAAATACCTATCCAAGCTACCGCGCCGAGGCACAATTATTATCCCAAAATCTCTTCAATCTCGGCCCCAACATTTATACCCAATTTCTTTACTTTATCTCCGTCGTCTGCCGCTACATCAAACCACCCGAACTCCCAAAAAATCTCAACCCCTACCAATGCGCGGCTGACGATCCCAGTCCAGAAGATTGGGCCGATGCTTTGACCCCCAGTGCGCGTGAAAAAGAGGCGACCCGCCGAGCCCTTGCGGAAGGCTGGATCGATGAAAAAGAGGCGAAATCTCTGGATGGCAAAAATAGCCTTGAACGTCGTATCATGGGACTGCCCGGACTTCAACGCGGTGCCGCCGATCAAGTGCCAGAAATCATGGCCGCCTATTATCGCCAACAAGCAGAGCGTTATTTAGTCCATCCACCGCCACAGCGCACACTCGGAGAAGCCGTCGTCCCCACCACCATTGATGACTGGGAACCCCAAGATGCTGTACAAGATATAGACTGGTTAACAACGCTGCTCTATCGGGGAGAAAAACTGGGTGCTGCCCTACCCTTAAAGCGCAATAGAATAGCCGAAGTTGAAGGCTACGACGTCCCGCTCTGGCAACCCAAGGTTGAAATTTATTTAGATCAAGTGTTCCCTTATCGAGGTATTTATTTTAGGAGTCCAAGATTTATCTTGGACATCTCGCCCAAAATAAATTTTGGACTCCTACACTACGCCGATGGCTGCTTGGCTTGCAGGCTTGATTTGGCGGTTTAGCACCCCATTCTGGCATTAAGCGATAGCCACCTCACTGAACCCTGTCCAGAGGATTTGATGCTATAATATTTTAGGAGTCCAAGATAGGACGTCCAAGATAAATCTTGGACTCCTTACAATCCACTAAAATTTGGCAATAACCGAGTGTTTTCCTATGACTATTAATGAAGAACATGAAACTAAATTTCATGGATTACCTGTAGTTGATTTCAACCCTCAATTAGGCATTGAAAACCCCACTACTAAAGTCTATCGTGTTAGCTATGATTATGAACAGGAAACTAAACTCAAAGACATTTTGGAGAAATTTCTTAATGATCCTCGTGTCACTGAGGTGCCAGCACTTGTTATTGGGGACTGGGAGGATGCTTATGAAAACAGCCCAGACTATTTATTACAACAACTTATTGAGCAACATGACAAGCTGCCTAAGCTTAAGGCTTTGTTTGTTGGAGACATGATTCCTGAAGAATCTGAAATTTCTTGGATTTACCAAACCGATTATGCCCCCTTACTTAATGCTTACCCACTACTTGAACAATTGCGGGTGCGCGGTTCTAATTACTTACAGTTTAGTCAACTTAGGCACTATAGCTTAAAAAGGCTGATTATTGAAACTGGTGGATTGCCCTGTAGCGTTATTGAATCCGTCATTAATGCTAAACTCCCCGCTTTGGAACACCTAGAACTTTGGTTGG
>JBDLJY010000402.1:0-5514 GCA_039714115.1 Pseudomonadota bacterium
TAAGATATTGGACATTTTAAACGGTGAACAACAATTGAACCGTCTACAAATTCGTGCATTAAGTGAACGTTTTCAGGTATCGGAGATGGTTTTTTCATAACTCGTCAAATTGATGTCGTTGCCAAACTATCGAATCTTTTGCTTAAAGTATCATTATATTAAAACTACAAGGATTTTGCACAATGAAGTCTCTCGTTGAACGTCATCAAAAATCAAATCCGGCAACAACCGGAATATTGGCAAATTCCGTTTATGGATTTTGTAGATGATTTTCGTCGTTATAAAGATATTTCCGCAATTGATACCCCATACCAACTGGATGACGAAAAAATGGATGCTTTGCTTGCCGCAACGATTGAATACCTTTGCCATGAACAAGGCATAGAGGTACCAAATTGGGTATTAAGCATTCCAGCTTGTCAACACCCATGGTTTGTTGCTGGGATAGAAAACCTTAAAGCGATTGCTTTGGTAGAAAGCCCTTTGGAATTTCGCATTAGGAAAATCTTTGTGCTAGACAATTTTCTTGATCGAGTCTAACAATCAACAGCAACAATCGCGTAACCGGTGATAAAGTGGTCATTAACGCTCAAATCAAAGGCTCCGCTAGCTCCGACTCATCATGCGAGCAGAGCAAAGTTGTAGAAACTGTCTGGGTTAAATTACCTAACGACGCTGTAATACCACTTATTGAACCATTTACAGGGCTGACTTTATTGCCCGGCGATGAGATTGATACCAAGATTTTTGAATACATCTTTAGCGGTGCCGAGCCGATTGGATCGTATCAAATTGGTGGCAGGCTCCTGCACCCATTCAGTGGCGATGCCATTAGTACAGATATTGAGGTTTTAACGTTTAGTCAGTAAGCAATTTGATTGTCTCTGAAAAATTATGGAGCAGCACTTAACTTCTTGAGTTTCGTGACTGGCATAAACCTTTTTTGCTTTATTGATGAGATACGCCATGCTATCCTTCAAATAGTTTTTTAATTTTGATGATAAAATTTATCTATGAGTGAATGATGATGGCAATTTGTTGTGGGAATTGACTGATTATGGTGAAGTGAAATTAAACAGCTTTGCTATAGTATGGTATAGTTGTCCAGCTTCTAAACCTCAGAGGTTTGGGCTAAATGATAAGCTACGGTGATTTGTTATTATTTTAGATTTGTACCTGAAAGCTTTAGCTCAAATTGGCAAACCTTTTGATCTGTGGCAAGATGTTAAGGGGAGGATTGGAGCAAAATTAATTTATCTAAACCGGAGGTGTAAAATGGTTAGCGTTTTTGATGTAGCAGCATTTATCCTGCATGAAAAAGGATCAATAACCGCTATGAAATTAAACCCAACGCGAAACGCTTTCCAAAAACAGGTAGAACCAAAAAAACAAGCTAAAAAACTTCAAGAGTTTACTGAAAGGAAAGCACATTATCCTGTCTGGCAATTTAGTTCGTACTTGGGGTGAAATTGAGAGCAATAAAAAGTAATGCAGGTCCACTGATGGCTTTGGGAAAACTGAGACAATTGGACTTATTAGTTGGAACTCTATGAACAGGTTCAAATTCCCCATGCCGTTTATACCGAAGTCGTTACCCAAGGACTTGTCTACGGAGCACCAGATGCTCTGACTATCAACGTGTTCTTGCAAGAACATGATTGGCCAATAATTGACGTACCTGCACAGGTTATGGCAACTTACACACCGTCGGTGAATCTAGATCGTGGTGAAACGGAACTGCTCGCATTTGCTCAAACTTTATCCGATCCACTTGTCCTATTGGATGACGAAGTGGCTCGCATGGAAGCGCGACGTTTGAATTTGCGTGGGCGTGGTACTTTAGGTGTGCTAGTACAAGCCTATCTGCAAGAATTACTTTCATTTAATCAAATCAAGCAGCTCACTCAGAAATACTCGGAAAAATCTGGACAAATAAGCAGTCAATGGGATTATATTACTCAAAAGTGTAATCAGGCTGAGAGATTTACTCAGCAGATTGAATAACTCAGCCGGCGCAATGAACACGGATTTTTCATTTAATGGACAAGCTTTTTTCTTGAAACAGGTTTAGCTGATAAGACTATGATACGAATAATCGCTATAATCACATCAAATTTGATACGATTAAGACATGCAAAGATATCAAAAATGGATCTGGCAACAGACAGATTGGCCTAATTTCAGCTATGATCTAAAGCAATTGTTGCCCAATCTCACCGCCTCATCACGCTGGCTTGGTGCGCTTGAAACGACTTGCCAGACTCTAGCTGGTGAGATATTGCTTGAGACTCAGATACAAGTGTTAGCAGATGATGCGATAGAAACTTCAGCCATCGAAGGAGAAATACTTTGCCGTAGTTCGGTACGCGCTTCAATCCGAAAACGACTTGGTTTACCGGTTGAGCATGATGATTCAGATCAAAGCTCCGATGGTTTGGTGGCGATGTTGATGGAAGTCAGGAATAATACTGAACCGGCACTGATTGAAGAGATGCTGTTCGCATGGCAGGCGGCACTTTTTCCGACCGGTTATTCTGGTTTACACCAAATCCAAGTCGGCTGCTATCGCGGCAACGAGCCAATGCAGATAGTATCGGGACCGATTGGCAAAGAGAAAGTCCATTATCTAGCTCCGCCAAGAAGTCAACTTGAGGATGAAATGAGCCAATTTTTGTCTTGGGTTAATGCGATTAATGAGACTGATCCAATACTTAAAGCTGGAATAGCCCATCTATGGTTAATCATGATCCATCCCTTTGATGATGGCAATGGGCGAGTCAGTAGAGCAGTCACGGACTATTTGCTGGCCAAAAATTTTCCTTGGTTAATGCAAATAATTTCCTTTTCTAAACATATCAGCCTCGATAAAACCGGCTATTATTTGGTACTTGAAGAGGCGGGGAAAAATGGCTTAGATATCACTGGCTGGTTAAAATGGTTTTTGCAAACGCTCACCACTGCTATGCAAAACTCACATTGGATCATAGAACGGGTGATTCAAAAAACAATTTTTTGGAATAAGCATCAAGATACACCACTTAATGCGAGACAACGTAAAGTGCTCAATCGCCTGTTAGATGCTGGGAATCGCTTTGAGGGGGTATGACAACGCGCAAATATGCCAGTCTCAGCAAATGCAGCAAAGTCACCGCCAGCCGTGATCTTAGCGATTTAGAAAATAGGAAAATTTTGCAAAAACGCCTCGGCGGAGGTAGAAGTACCAGCTATGAGATTAATTTTAATGAAAACTAGAAGAAAGTGGTCATTAACGCTCAAATCAAAGGCTCCGCTAGCTCCGACTCATCATGCTCGCAGACAAAAGTTGAACAAAAAGTATGGGTTAAATTACCTAACGATTCTATAATATCTGTTATTGAACCATTTACCATACTGACTTTATTGCCCTTCGATTCGATTGAAATCAAGATTTTTGAATACACCTTTAGCGGTGGCATCAATGCCATTAAGTTAAGGGCAACCACAAGGGATTGCCCCGTGGCATCTTAGGCGCATTTTATGTAGGGGCAATAATCCTTTATGGTTGCCCTTAACTTAATGTGCCAAAGCCAACGGCAGGATTTTGAATATCGTCTCTCAATCTTAGAAACCGTTCGTCAAGCAATCAGTCAAATGATGCCCGGCTGTTCAAATCCACGCACACTCATTAATCCGTTACGCCTAGTAGTCACATTTCAATACCTCAATGGGCATCAAGAGATTTTGTCACTCAGTCAACTCAGTGATGGCTACCGTACTACTCTCGCCCGCGACATTTCCCAAAGCTCAATTTATCGTTACCACTCATAGTACACAAGTATTAACAACTATCAAGCCGGAACTTATGAGATTATTAACCCGGCAAAATGATAACATCATTGCTGAGCAGGCGACTTCTTCTTACGGAGCGGAAAGTGGGCGGCTGCTGGTTGAAATCATGGGAGTCAATGAGCCAATGCCACCTTCGTTAAGGGGCAACCATAAAGGATTGCCCCTACAAAAGCATTATGTAGGGGCAATCCCTTGTGGTTGCCCTTAACGCGGTAAATCAAGACGGAACGCTCCCAGCTTTTTTTTTCCTATTGCGGAGTCTATACTGGCACAATTCCCTCAAAATTGGATATAAGTTTTATGTGGGCATTGTATTTTTTGTATTGAGTCATGTAGGATCAATGCCATCGCCGTTAAGGGCAACCACAAGGGATTGCCCTTAACGGTAATTTGAACCGTATAACTAATAACGCAATCGGCGTGAATCTGTGACGGGCAGATTAACAAAACTAGATATCTCCTTTTTAATTTAGTATAATGCAGCTCCGTTTGATATGTGAACAAAAAATCCAGATAGATAATAAGCGGGCGATGTTCAAGTTTTTTTTAATTGAGTCTCACATTTTTTTTTAAGCGTCGTCTAATAATGTAGAAGGCACTGTTATTGGTGCTTGATTGGACGTTGGGGTGTGTGTGGCTCATTAAAACTTGATTAAACGTCTCAGTAATGAGTTAACTCCTAATTGGGGCAAGTCGATTATTTTTTTTGATTTATAGGAGTAAATATGATGGTAAAACTTAGGTGCCGCTTACGCACCGTACTTTTAATTGCAATCGGATTATCTTGGTTTTCGGGGGCAATGGCTGATTTGAACGACGGCTTGGTTGCCTATTATCCGTTTGATGGGAATGCCAAAGATGCGAGTGGGAATGGGAATCATGGGACGGTGCATGGTGCTACTTTGACTAAAGATAGGTTTGGGAACACCGTGAATGCTTACACGTTTGATGGAATAAACGATAATATACAAACTGTTAATACTTTTGGGGATAATGCCGCACAAATTTCAGTGGTGTTATGGCTTAAAGCGAATTCTCTAAATACTTCTTGGAGTGGTGTAATTGGTAGAGATAGGGGTGGTGTTAATACTGATGATGTTTGGAATGTTCTGTTAGCGGATGATGAAATAAGAGTGGAAGTTGCTGAAACTGGAAACAAAGAGTTTTCGTTATCTCATAAAATTGACACTTCGTGGCATAGCGTAGGAATGGTTTACAATGGTTCTACGCAAACTTTCAAGATGTATTTTGATGGTAATTTAGTAAACCAGGTAGCAACAGAAGTCGGCGTTTTAGGAAGTACACCATCACTTAAATTAACAATTGGGTCTTATAGCAACAATACCTATATGTTTAATGGTTCTATAGATGACATCCGCATCTACAACCGTGCCATCTCAGAATCCGAAATCAAACAACTTTACCAAGGTTGCCAACCCTCCATTGACATTAAACTCAACAGCAACAATCGCGTAACCGGTGATAAAGTGGTCATTAACGCTCAAATAAAAGGCCCCGGTAGCTCCGACTCATCATGCGAGCAAACCAAAGTTGAACAAAAAGTCTGGGTTAAATTGCCTAATGACTCTGTAATACCTCTGATTGATCCCTTTACCGTACTGACTTTATTGCCCGGTGATGATATTGATACCAAGATTTTTGAATACGTCTTTAGCGGTGCTGAGC
>JBDLJY010000403.1:0-5479 GCA_039714115.1 Pseudomonadota bacterium
GGAGCACAAACATCATGGACAGACAGTACAGGGATTGACGGAATAAGGGGATTAGTTCAAGAATCATCTGCTTGTCATTTCAACTGAGCGGAGCACAAATATCATGGACAGACAGTACAGGGATTGACGGAATAAGGGGATTAGTTCAAGAATCATCTGCTTGTCATTTCAACTGAGCGGAGCACAAACATCACGGACAGACTATAAACAGCCCACACCCCAATCCCTTTATTCCGTAAATCCCTGTACTATCTTCTAGTCCGCACGATCCCTCATCCCCAAAGGAATACTCCGTAGTAGTCCCCGCTCTAGCAGCATATTCCCACTCAGCCTCCGTAGGCAGCCTATAGTGCGATCCCCCCTCTTTCTTATTTAACCACGAGATAAACTTCTGTTTTGAATTACTGTTGAATCTTTGGAGCTTTCAGTGACAGTGGTAACGATAGATTTACAAGACACCAAACAAAAATCGCCAATCAAAGAATTATATACCGGAGGTACTTGTTTATTATTAGTCTTCTTAGCGATTTGTTGACGGGTTTTTTTAAACACCTCTTCTATAGTTAATCCCGCTTGCCCCATGAACTTTAATAAATGCCCAGTATATAAACCGTTAGTATCCTTTTTACCATCAGGCGTGCTTTGACCAGAACCGGTGGCGAATCCAATGATAGTACCTCTAGGGCAATGCCATTAAGTTAAGACAAACCTGACAGGTGTCAAAAACCTGTCAGGTTAATTTTTATCCTTACGTTGAAATGACAGTATGATAGCAGAGTACAACTAATTAAGAAATAAATGAATTTGCACGAACCAACTGCGGGTTGGGATTTAACGTTGCGGACGGGGTTGCAAACCCCATCCGGCACAAAAGGCCATTATTCATGCGGCCCAAGAAATTTATCTCCATTAAAATGAATCATGTGGGTTGGAGCATCAGCAGTCCAAACTTCTGTTTCCCAAGAAATATCAGATAAATATTTTGTCATTGCTCTTCGATCTGGGAATGCCGTTACATACACCAAACCGGCTTTTGCATCCTTGAAAAGTTTAGAAAGCTCTCCATGCCTCTTTCCATCTACTGGCCCATGTGAAGTAACAGATTCAATCAACAGTAACCAATTTTTCTTCGACCAGTATAATACGACATATGGAAGTTTTCCTTTCCTGTTAACCGTAACACCAAGTTCAGCAAGTCTATCTTTACGGAAAAAATCTTCTTTAGCTCCTGTGTCACCAAGATAGATAACTTCTGAGCCAGGAGCAAACCTTGGCCCGAACTCTGAGATAATGTCATGAATTAGCTGACTATGAGCACCAGGGCTCAATTTGATTTCTGTGTCATCATCCAGAGTCAATGGAATCATCTTCATTTCACGTTCCATTGCATATTGCGCTGCTAATGTCTCTCTATTTTTTAACCATTTATTAATAGATTTACCCCAGTCATTTGTTTCATAAGACAACAGAACTTTAAACAAATCAGGTGCTATTTGATAACAAGCTTTCGGGGAGTTGACAGGACGATCTGGTTTATCTGGATTGTACACGCATAAGCCACCGTCAACAAACTGGTGCAAAGTCTGTCGCCTAAATGTTTCTCTGGTGTTTGGTGCGTATTCCTTGGCATAAATATCTCTACACCACTCCATAATCGGTGTAACCCCAATTAATGGCTTTTCTAGTTCTTGCCACTTCCCATCTGGATGCAAATTTAATAAAGCAAGGAAAGTTAAAGCTGAACGTTCATTTTGCTGTGCTCTGGGCATCCCAAGCAAAGCGATGATCTCAAGTGCTTGGCTTATCTTTTCCTGTCCGTTAAGCGGGTTCGTATTGTCACCTGTCATATGGAATATTTCTCTTTCAATAAGTTTATCTATTTCTTGTTGTGTCAAATCGATTTTATTAATCTGATTGCCGATTCTGAGCAAAGATTCTCTGTTTGGATAATGAATATTACGCAGATCAGTAGCATTAACTTGAGTGTGTCCCCCAAACATTCGATAATATTTATCAAGTAAAGTGCAATTTAAATAAACATAAAGCCCAAGCGCAAGTTCTTGATTTATTCATGATTTATCACAATGAAACACATTAAGTTTATTATCATACCCAATTAACTCTCCGGGTAACGAACTATCATAAAATGTAGCAATAATTCTACGTTTTTCTTCTTTAGAACTAAAACGACGAGTAATAACAAAAGAGCCTGAATGCTTCCACAACCATTTTTTGGATTTTTTTGAAACAGTGATCGCATTTGGTTTTTTTGATTCTATTGGCCAGTTAATGCCATTGTTAAGGTGGATTGGGTAGATTAATGGAACTGTATCTGCTCCCATGTTATTTCTAAGGTCATCTTTAAGCCGAAAATCGACTACCGGGCCAGTAGAAACATCAACGCCAATATCACTTAAAGATGAAGTAAATATAGATAGTTTATTAATTACCGCCTGATCATATCCATTCGCAGAAATATGTATAAATTTCTGCCTGTCATTAGTATTTACAATGTTAATAAAAGGAACAGTACGTACTGTCATATCTGACGCAGTTACTGTTGCGGTTTGTTTGTCAATATGAAAATCAGCAACCGGACTTGAAGTAATCGTCACTTTCTCTTGAACACCCCCTTTAATTAAGTGAATAATTATATTTTCTTGTAGAACTTGGTCATCAGCAAAAGCGTGGTTTCGACTCTCAAAAAGATGGATATGCCTAATTGCTGCTTGGCTCAACATAAATTCACGGAAAGGCTGATAATAAAGACCGTTGCAAAATGAGCGTGGAATAATAGCTACCAACTCCCCATTTTTTTGAAGTTTTTGAATCGCTAATGCCATGAAACCAGTATAGAGATTAACTGTCTCGATAGACGCAGCCCGCAATGCCTTGCGATGTTTGCTATTCGATGATATTTTTTTATAAGGGGGATTCATTATAACATGTGTAAATTGTTCATCATTGAACAAGCCTGATTTGAAACTGCTTTGAACAATAAAATCATTAAGAATGAACTCTGCTTTGCACTTAATACCAACTTCTTCAGATAAACTAACACAAATTTTCAATGCTTCATTAATAAATGGCTCAATTTTTGGTTCAATATCGTAAGCTTGTACTGTAATGGATTTTGCTTGCCTTCGTTTAACTACTTCTTCAATAAATGCTGATGTTAAAGAACCTGAGCCACAACCTGGGTCTAAGAGATTTATATCATCATTTAACTTATCAAACAGGGATGCCATATACAGGCAAATTGGACTTGGAGTAAAAAACTGCCCTAACGATGATTTTGTTTTTGGATTTAATTCTGAGCTGGCTCTTATTCTTAACAAATCTACTTGCTCAAGAATACACTGACGAGATTTTCTGTTTTCTGGAACAGGGTTTATCTGAGAAAATGGGGAATAGCTATGTGCTACTTGGTTAGCTAATTTCATACTAGAACTAAATTATCAATGCCAAAATAAACTCCCAGCCAATTGACTGGCGGGCGCGTATTTAAACATAATCAAAAACTAATTGCAAAACCTTTTTTTTTTGCACGCTTTTCACTAAAAAATTTTATTGGACAATAAATTTTATTTTTGAATTGACTACCCGCTCCGCTTGGTGGTGTTTCCGGTTTTTACCGCAATGCCAGTATGATAAACCGCAAACCTACGGGGAGACCAATACCCTTGGTAATTTTTAGTATAACTTTAATAGTGCGTCGGACGCACCCAGGAGATTTCAAAGTGACAAAGCAACTAACTAGATTACTTACTGTTCTAGTCTTAGTAGGACTAGCCTCAAGCGCAAGTTCTAACACCCTCTATCCGATCAAGCTTAAAAGCCAAAAAGGCAGCCACAGCGACCAATCACTGGATGTCTTGGCCCAACTTGATCAAGCTGGCTCCGATAACGATTGGGATACCTACATTGAGTTCTCTCCCACGAACAAATATGTTGGCTTTTTCAGTTTTCGGCTGCCCAGCCAGACAAATGCGGCTGATCTTATCACTCTCACCTTACACGTTAACTATCTTGGCCCCACTAAAGCCGATCAACGTTGGGCCTGGCATTTGCGAAACTTCTGCACTAAAAAATGGGTTTTAGTAGGCGACAATAAAAATGCCAGCGATTGGCTGTGGACTCAAATGAACTTTGAGATTGACGATCCCAGTTGCTATGCCGATGGCAATGGTAAACTGAAACTACGCTATTACACTAAGAGCAACGACGATAGCAGCGATCTCGACTACCTAGCCCTCAGCTACACTACCGATGACACGCCTGGCGACTGGTGGCAACCGACACCGGGCACTAGTTGGCAATGGCAACTCTCCGGAAGTCTCGACTCTTCCTTTGATGTGGATATGTATGATATTGATCTTTTCGATACTTCTGTCGCTACTATTGATCAGTTACACGATGATGGACGTGTCGTTATCTGCTATTTCAGTGCTGGTAGCTGGGAAGATTGGCGTGATGATGCGGATGGGTTTCCTGATTCTGTTTTAGGTAAGACTCTTGATGGTTGGCCTGATGAGAAGTGGCTGGATATACGCGAGTTGGATATCTTGGGCCCGATTATGGGAGCCCGCCTTGATGAAGCTGCTAACAAAGGCTGTGATGGTGTAGAGCCGGACAATGTAGATGGTTATGCCAATAAGTCTGGCTTTCCATTATCTTATCAAGATCAGTTGGACTACAATATTTGGCTCGCAAATGCCGCTCACGAGCGTGGTTTGTCTATCGGCCTGAAAAACGATTTGGACCAAATAGTTGATTTGGTAGAGCATTTCGACTGGGCCTTAAATGAGCAATGCTTCCAGTATGATGAGTGCGAGTTGCTGCTTCCGTTTGTTCAAGCTGGTAAGGCTGTTTTTGGTGTCGAGTATCGCGGTAGTGTGAATAGCTTTTGTCCGCAAGCTAATGCTATGGATTTTGATTGGCTGAAGAAGAAGCTTAAATTGAATGCGTGGCGGGAGGCTTGTCGCTGAGGAGCCAGCGTACCTAAACCTGCGGGGTGACCAATACCCCGTAGGTCGTTGTCGTACCCTCATTTTCCATCCGCTTGTCCAAAATAAATTTTGGACTCCTATCATGCTTTCCCCTACTAAAAAAACACAACGCCCCGTTATCGGCGTGGACAACGTGATCAAAACGGCAACCCGTGACCAATTTATGGATTTTTCTCGCAATTATTATGCGGGGTGTGGGTACATTGACGCAGATTATGGTGAACGGTTTTCGCGCCCACGAGTGTATCTTGGTGTGGGCTTTGCGGGTAAAGAGATTGGGTATAAAACGGTGAGAACATTAAGTTAATGTTCGTAGTCGGCGATTTATCGCCTACTATTTGACATGGTTTTTTATTTTCTTTCCTCGCCGGTTTGGAAAATCTTTCCTGGTTTGTTTCTACCTTTTGAATGGCAACCACATCCGGTTCTTTTGATTTTAACGGCATTTCCTACTACAATGATAAAGTGAC
>JBDLJY010000404.1:0-5478 GCA_039714115.1 Pseudomonadota bacterium
TATTCAAACATAATCAGAAACTAATTGCAAAACATTTTTTACACTTATTTAACTTATTAATGACTCAGGTTAAATCATGTAACTACATGAATAACATAATATTACTTATATTTAGCCAGAAATTTTCAACGCTTGTGGATGCTAAATAAGTAATTTATTTTTAAATACTTATTTTTTTGCCGCGTTTTAAATATATTTTTTTTATTCAGTAATAAATATTATTTTGGAAGTGACGAGCCGCTCACTGCATTCCCACGCCGGCGTGTGGGAACGATAAAATACGGGGCTTGAGCGTTTTTAGGGCTATTTGCTCCGTTACTTATTAACCAAACAATCATCTAAATACACGGAGCAATATCTACCCGACATAACATTAATAAAATAACTAATATAATAGCAGCGACTAATAACATTTGTTCGCTTTTAAAATGCCCAAGCGATTAATGGATAGATATCTACTCTATATAAATAAGAAACTGCTTCATCTCAAATCACTTTTAAAATGTCGGAGCGATTAATTTCAGCCAATCATCACATTTTTGCTCCGCTATCCTAATCCGTTATTTCCGTAAATCCGTTGTACTTGTGTTTTTTAGCTACGCACGAACTAACTCAATATTAATAATTAAGTGATAGAGTGTTTTTAGAGCTATTTGAAAATCAAGTTGTTTGCTCCGCTGATAAGACTATATATATAAAACAGGGCATTCAAGATTATAGGTAATACCCAAAACAAAAAAAGCGTAGCCGCCTTTAACATCGAAGTCGTACAGCACAGCACCATTAATTTGAGGCTCCACTTCGTCGGCGAAAAATTATTCATTAGAAATCACACTGGATATGTGGTAAATTCAAAGTAGTCGAGTGTGGCTCAAGCTTAGAAAGACGGGGCGTAGGGGCAATCCCTTGTGGTTGCCCGTGAGGGATTAGGTGCTCTTGAATGCCCCGTCTTTCTTAGCTTGAGACGCGCTTGACTACTTTGAATCAGATTCATGGACGAATCTTTCTTCACAGTTTGCTCTTAAAACCAAGGGTTAAAGCTGATGAGGTTCCAGCACAGACTCTTATATATCTTATCGGTGGATACGCTGCCGCTTAATCCACCCTACATTACTAAGTGAATTTTCTATTTGAAAATAGAGGGCAAAATGACGCAAGCTAATAAATACGGGGCTTTAAATCCTTTACCCATTTTTAGGGCTATTTGCTCCGTTACTTATTAACCAAACAATCATCAAAAATACACGGAGCAACATCTACTTAACATAGCTGTAGTAATCATTATTAACTTTAAACTCCAAAACTTAATCCATGATTCTTTTGGAGTCGATAACGCTGCTCGCTTTGGACAAGCCAATAAATACGTGGCTTTAAACGTTTTAAGGGCTATTTAAAAATCAAGGGTAAAATGACGCAAGCCAGTAAACACGAGGCTTTAAGCATTTTGAAGGCTAATTGAAAATCAAGGGCAAAATAACGCAAGCCAATAAATACGGGGCTTTGAGCATTTTTGAGGCTATTTGAACGGAGCTATTACACGGAGCAAAATCTACCCGACATGACATTTAATCACAATGGCTTGCTCCGCTGTTTTCAATTCGTTTATTTCTCAATTAGTTGTACTAAGCTAACGTAGGGTGCGTCCCACGCACCTCGGCAAAGATATAGCTCATGGAAAGATGGTGCGTAGGAGGCACCCTTTCGAGGCAAAAGTTTTTGCGGCAGCAAAAACTTTTGCCTCGAAAGCTTGCTGAGGAAAGACGTGACCTGTCTGGCTGAGTTTAACGTGCGTAGGACGCACCCTACGCTCGCTTGGACTCCGAAATACGAACAACGGCAGCGTTGCATGAATCGCTTGACATTCCATAAACCGGAGCAAGAAATGACAAGCCGTAAACCCACGATGCTGTAGCGGTCTGCCGGCGCCCACCCGTTGCGGCTCGCCGAGCGCACGAGCCTCGGCGCGTTGAGTTTGACAGTGACTTTTTTTGGATTCTCCTGTTGCAGGACGCTCCGCGTCCGGGCAGGCATTCCCACGCAGAGCGTGGGAACGAGAAGAGAAAAATTTTCAGTGCATCGCTTCAGGAATTGCGGAAATAATATCGTCAATGTCGGCTAAGGGGTTCGCTGCAACCGACCGCAGCCATTTCTCATCATCAAGAATACATGTTGAAAACATCCCTTCAGGCAAATTGCTATAAAGCTCTTCAGTGCTCATAGTGAGAGGACGAAATACAGTCACACCTGTTTTTGGCATCGCCCAAAGGGAAATGCTCTCTTCTTTGTCGACTGAATTCGCTAGTTTGCTTGCCATCGACATTGCGTGATCGATTCGGCTCGATAAACCACTTTTGCCCCAAGCGATCATCGTTGCCAACAATGGTACTGCGGAAGCACCTCTAGAACCCTGAACCCCCACATTGGGGGCCGCTAAATATCCCCCACCAAAACTTATTGCTGGGTTTGACCGCTCGGGCTCTCTAAACATGATCAGGGCAGAATCTTTAGGTTGAAAAAACCATTTGTGGGCAGAAACTGCGACGGAATCAGCTTTATCAATACCATCAAGTAAGTGTGTATGAGTTGGACTCAGACGTAGTGGGCCTGCCCAAGCGGCATCAACATGAGTCCATTTTGCCTGACCTATCAGCCCAAGAGGATCAATGACACCTGTGGCGGTTGTTCCAGCCGTCAGAACCAGACATGCCTTTGAAACATCTCCCAACTTTTCAGGGTCAAGTTGACCTTGGGAATTTGTTGCTATTTGTACATATGGTAATCCGAGTATCTTGGCTGACTTTTCAATACTTATATGCGCTGCCTTTGACGCAATAACCTTTTCTATGCCTTTCGCATCCCTTGCAGCCCACAGTGCTGTTAAATTAGCAATTGTTGATCCAGAGCACATATGACCGCCATTCATACCAAAGAAAGGTGTCAACCAATCTACAACCTTTTTTTCAGCCTCGATAGCAAATGGTGCTGTTGCTGGATGAAGTAAATTTTGATTTAGTCGAGCATTCCAAAGAGTTGTTGCCCATGTGATCCATGGGGTTGGAGGATCCATGTGAGCTAATGCATTACTTTTATCTAAGCGAGCGGCACGCCCAAGTACATTAGGCGCAAGCACGTCCAAGGTGTTTATTTCACCAATACCTGAATCTGGAAATTCATCTGGTAAGCTTTTTGACTCAAAATATTCTTGATGCAGCAGTTTTAAAGCATGTTCCAACCCTGCACCTATAGAAAAACTGCTGTCTTTATTGCTCATATGAACTTTCTTTGTATTGCATAACGCCTGCGTGAGTTGAGTAGGGTGGATTAAGCGAGATCGCGACTCCACCAAAATTTGTAGATTACATCAGGTGGATACGCTCCGCTTAATCCACCCTACATGACTACATGGCTCGGTCGATGGTTTCGGGAAATCCGCTCCTTAAGCTCCACACAACTGATAAAAACAAAAAACCTTGAATCACTGATTTAACGGATTACTCGGATGGCACGGATTAAAAAAAGTTTGAATCACGGTTATAGCAAGTTTTTAATCCGCGTAATCTGTGTCATCCGTCAAATCCGTGATTCAAGGTTTTTGGTTTGAGCCATGTAGGGTGGATTAAGCGTATCCACCAAAATTTGTAGATTACATCAGGTGGATTCACGGACGAATCTTTCTTCACAGTACGCTCTCAAAATCAAAACATCTAGCGAGCGTAGGGTGCGTCCCACGCACCTCGGCAAAGGTATAGCTCATGGAAAGATGGTGCGTAGGACTTGCTGCATTGGCGATCACCGGTGATACCCTAGCCAATTTTTTCCATCATATTTTCAAGCAGTTACAGCGCACAAAAACAGTACAAAAATTGTTGATAAAAGTTGGCCACCTTGACACACTTTTTGTATGCCCGCCAAGCTATTGATAATTAACAATTTAAAAAAATAAACTTTTGCAACGCCGATTTTCGGCTATCCCCAAAAATTGGGCACCCTGCTGATTTCAAAGAGAATTTTTATAAACTCTCAGAGATGCTACATTGGCTGGTGCATATTCAAACATAATCAGAAACTAATTGCAAAACATTTTTTACACTTATTTAACTTATTAATGACTCAGGTTAAATCATGTAACTACATGAATAACATAAGATTACTTATATTTAGCCAGAAATTTTCAACGCTTGTGGATGCTAAATAAGCGAGCGTAGGGTGCGTCCTACGCACCCTTATATAGCATCGCACCCACCGATACCATATTAATTATATTAAAAGGTGCGTGGGACGCACCCTACGCTTCAATGCCATTAAGTTAAGAGATATTGTAGGGTGGGCAACGTGTTTTTGTTGCCCACCAGCCCCGACAGGTGGGCAAAAAGGGCAACCATAGTAGGGGCAATCCCTTGTGGTTGCCCGCCCCTACAGCCCACCCTACAAAAGAACGTCTTTGGGCTTAACTTAATGGCATTGACCCTACGCGAGCGTAGCTTGCTCGTTTGCAGGCTAACCAAGGATAGTAGGCTCTATCTTATCGTACCCATTGTACGTTTGTTGGGCTTTTTGATTCTTCGTAGAAGAAATGAGCCGTTCTTGGTACTTTTTATCCAGTTCTCTGTAATGATTTAAAAATTGAGTCACGTCATGTCCATACTGTTCAGAAATACGCTCGCGGACGGCTCTGATTTCGGAAATAGCTTCATCTTTAATCATCAGTGTATCCCTCCCTCACCTTCAGGTAATTCAGCGGGTGTTGTGAGTATCGGCACAAACAAACCTAGTAAATTATTCACATGCCGAATGTGTTCAAATTTATTGGCATTGGCCAAATGAGTGCAATTCCACGTCAACAAAAAGTGGCAACGATGATAAGAAGCGAGGGCTAAATGAAGCGCATCACCTAAAGGATTGTGAGGCATCAAGTAATGTGATATATACTCTTTGACTATACTATCAATAAAATCCTCAACGGGTAAAATGGGCAAGTCCGCAATCAACTTAAGCGTTAAATCTTTGGAAGGATAATTGCCTTTTTCCAGTTCTTCAATGACAGGACTACCTGTCACTAATTCATAATGTTGTCTTTGAGTATCCCACTAAGCTCGCGTCCATTCCCGCCGTGCCACCATTGTTGGTTCTTGTCGAATTTCGTAATAAAAACTTGGAATCGACGTTTCAATATAGATTTTTTTACGCATTTTTCTACCCTGTAGTTAAACTTTTTCAGTCGTTCTAAGTGATTAGCGAGCGTAGGGTGCGTCCTACGCACCCTTATATAGCACCCACCGATACCATATTAATTATATTAAAAGGTGCGTGGGACGCACCCTACGCTTCAATGCCATTAAGTTAAGCCCCCAAAAGAAGACCTGCCAGGTTTCCAAAACATGGCAGGTCGTTGTAAGTTAAGGTAAAAATTAACCTGACAGGTTTTTTACACCTGTCAGGTTTGTCTTAACTTAATGGCATTGACCCTACGCTTGCTAT
>JBDLJY010000405.1:0-5475 GCA_039714115.1 Pseudomonadota bacterium
CCATTGGCCACGAGTCGTATTGGTTACCGCCCATCCGTCCCCGTAAGGAAACAGACCATGAGGCATTTGGTTTAATCCATTAAACAATAGGGTAGTGTTCCCATTATCACGGTTCACTCTATATATATTGCCATTATGACCAGTTAAAAGTATTATTGAAGGTTTATCATCAAACAAGTCATAGGCTGCCACGCTGGGATGGACAGTGCGGCGGGCGGTCATCAATCCTTGCTCACCGTAGTCAGCTGGATCAATTATCAATGCACGTTTTCCTTCGGATAAGTAACGGTTATAAGTTTCTTTGTCCGCTGATAGCCAGTATCCATCTTCATCCGGGTTAAAGCCATGTTCCCAACCATTCCAGCGGAAGGTTTCTTTACCTGTCAATAAATCCAGTTCAATAATTGTGTCATATCCTGATGAAGAGACTAATGCCCTTTTTCCATCAGGGCTTAAATTAATTGAGTGCAGGAATCCAAAAAAGGGATGTTCGTATATACGAATAATTTCCCCAGTGGGTGTCAAATGCAGTAATCGATTAATTTCGGTCAGTAAATAGTCTCCGTTGTTCAAGCGTTTTATATGTCTTGGTTCACGGAATTCTTTGCTCCATAAGGTTTCAAACTGTTCATTAACAAGTTTCCCAAATACCAAAAGTCCTATCGCTGTGGGTCTGGCGGAAATACGCCCAAATTTATCGCCTGAACGCCCTCCCAACATTCGCCGACGTCGTTCAATTTGCTCCTGACTTTTGACAACCAGTAACCATTCAGTCCTCTTCAACACCTGATTAGTGTTATTGAAAGTAGATATATCAATATGATTCATGCGACTTAACTCCGCCCTAAAGGGAATAATCCAAGCTTTTTAATGAATTTTACGCTGTACGGTTAAAAATATCCTACAACAGCTTCATAAAGTTGTACTTTTAATCTATCGTAGCTCCAAAATTGTTAAAAGAATTCTTGCTGTTCAAAGATTCCCTCAGCAACTTTCCCCATAATCCATCATATTGTTGAAATTGATTGACATAGGTTCCATTTATCTGATAACCAGTATGCACTTTTGAAAAGTAATTAACAATAACACGCTCAAATGGAATTTGATATGAAATTTTTTCTTGGGCAAAATACTGTACTGGATGTGTTAAAAAACATACTAATCGTTGTTTTGATTTTTCTATCATTACTTCAGGTTTTTTCCCTCGAAAAGAAAAACAGGAATCTGAGATATAGCTTTCATCATTAAAAATATCTGCTCTGTATGCATCTATTAATCCATTTATTTTAATAAATTTTCCATGCTTTGACGGATTATGCATACTGTAAGATCTTATCTTAAAGCCATATACAGATTCTAATATGTTAACTTCATTTTCCAATCGTTCTATTAAATATTGTTCATCCCCACAATCATAAGCTTCAGGGTCAAAATGTAGACCAATTTCAAACCCTTCTCCTAGCATTTGTTCAGCTTGTTCCCTGATCTCTTTCGTCAAAGGATTATAATAGGGTGAAGTTAACAACACGTAGTAAGTAGAGACTACCCCCAGTTCTTTTTCTACTCTAGACATTTGATAAGCCATGTCCCATGACAAATCAACATCATGTCTAAGAATAAGACCCAAATCATGGTCATCTATTTCAGCAACACGTAATGTCTTTTTGGCGCGTGAAATAAGTTTCTGATATCCAGATAAAGAAAAATATTGATTCTTAGAAGTCATTTTAGCCTCAACTTTTTAAAACGATCTCCAAAATTGGTTCTTTCCATGATATTTATCTTAGTCGGTATCTTATAGCCATCAAGACGCTCACGGCAATATTGTCTAATCGCTTTTTTAATTGTCTTTTTATCAACCAATTGACTTGGTACGACATCTACCACCACGGTTTGCCCCGTAATGGCATTTTTTTCCCCATAAACCATGCAATCATTAATATCTTCCATTTCTAGTAATACTGATTCTACTTCAACCGGTAATACTTTTTCTCCACCCACATTGATAATTTCTTTATTGCGTCCGACTATTTTTAAAAATCCGTCTTCCGTTTCTTCAACTAAATCACCGGTTTTAAACCAACCGTCTTCAGTGAAACTATTCATCGGTACATTTAAATAGCCCAGCACTTGTGTCTTACTTCTCAGCCATAGTTCACCATCCACTATTTTGTATTCTTGGTTTGGATCGCCCAGTTTAATTTCCAAACTGGTAGATGAGCGGCTAGTTGTTTGTGCAATACCAGTTTCACTTGTTCCAAATGTTTGTAAGAAACGTACCTTAGGAAAAGTCTTTTTTAAGCGTAACAGCAGACTTTCCGGCATGGCTTCGGTACCGTAAGTAATCATTTTTAATGAGCTTAAATCATACCGTTCTGGCGTATTCCCGATGAGCATTAAATTTAAAAACGTCGGCGACGCAGGTAATACGTTGACTTTATATTTTTCTATTAGCTGACTCACCTCATCAGCATCTCGTGTACCCGGAATAATAATTTTGGCCCCCATTGTTAAAGAGTTTAACAATGTATTTAGTCCACCAATGTGGTCAAACATTAAAAAAACCAAAATAGATAATTTTTTCGGTTTCCTGCCTTTATAGCTATCAATTAAATTATCCAAATTATGGATCATTGCTTTGGGTTTACCAGTACTCCCACTGCTAAATAGGATTAACCCAGCCTTTTTCTCTTGTTGTAAAGTTTGTATGAGATGATGTTTCTCCTTTGACGCTCTTGAATTAATGATAAGTTTGTCGCTTAAATTCAATACCCAATCAACATAACCTTCTTCTAAGCGTTCTGAAATTTCATCCTCAACCTTCGTAACGATTGGAATAATAATTGTTTTTAACTTGGTTAACGCTAGAAATAAGGCAACACTCTGGAAAGAATAATCAGACAAAATGGCAACGGAATCCCCCGCTGAAACTGTCATTGACAATTCATTATAGTAGGTATCAATTTGATCAATTAATGTCTGATAATCATGCTCACCACTTTGATCAACTAAGGCCACTTTTTCAGCATGTTGTTTCAATTGATTAAAAAACCATTGCATATAATTACCCCGTTACACCGCCTAAATAAATCACTTGTCCAGTAACAAAATGACTTTTGTCATCAATGAAAAAATTAATCACATTTAATATATCTTCAAACTTACCAAAACGACGGATAGCTTGCTTGTCTAGTAAAATATCTAGCTTATCCTGCGGGACGTTTTTAATTAAATCTGTCGGTACCGGTGTTGGGCCTATGGCATTGACCGTAATACCAAACTCACCTAATTCATGAGCAGAGACTTGAGTGAAATTTTCAATCGCTGCTTTGCTGGCTGCATAAATGGCTTCACCTTTCAACCTTAATGGCACCGCTACGGTGCTATAGTTGACTATTTTCCCACTTTTTTGTTTTATCATTACTTTAGCGACTTCTCTAGTCAACAAAAAAGTGCCAAAAAAATTGGTATCAAAAACTGTTTTCGCTTGCGTATAGGGTGTTGTAATTATATGATTCATTGCCGCGATGCCTGCATTATTTAACAGCACATCTATGCGTTTATGTGCTTTTTTTACCGCACGCCCCATTTTTTTGACGGCGCTTTCATCACTCACATCCAGACTGAAATGCTCGTAATTTTCATGTTCAATACTGGCACTCCCACGGCTACAGCCAATAACGATATGTCCCTGAGATAAATAGTACTCAGCAAGCTGTTTGCCAATCCCTTTACGAGTGCCTGTTATTATAAACACCTTAGCCATTAGATATATTTTCCTCTTTAAGCAATTTTTCTGTGTAATTGACCAACGTGCTTACTTTTCTAAAAGGTGAAGTGCGTTGACTCATGGCGCGTTCATCTGCCAGTGTTATTTCACAATCAAACTCTTCAGCTATGAGTTCTTCAAGTTCAGTCACTAAAAATACAATGCCCAAACTGTCTAAATAGCCTGGTTTACCATACAAGGGGGTTTCTAAATTTGGTGTGAGCAACGCTTCCTTATTTTGTTCTTCTCCAACTTCTTTAACCGCTTTATATACTAATTCAATAATTTTATCTTTCATTTTTTTTCCTTAATTTATTAAGTAAAATTTGCTCAAAGAGAAAATGACTATGTTTTTTGGCAAAGTACCCTGTCACAGTTTGTCCCTCTTTTACATCAGAAATTACAGTAGAGCCTATGGATATTTTTGCTCCATTAGCTATCTTGATGCCATTTGATATAGTGCTACTTGGTCCTATACGAACATCGTCTCCAATAGTACAGCTACCTGACACCATTACATTAGCTACAATGACACAATTTTTTCCCAAATGCACACAATGCGCTATGTGAACCATGCTATCAATTTTAGTATAATCACCGATTATGGTATCTCTCCCCATTATTCCTTTATCTATATTACAAAGGGATTGAATTTCAACGTTTTTTCCAATGATAACCTTACCATTATGCGGTACTACTATTGATTTTCCATCAATTTTTTTTACATCAAATCCTTCATTCCCAATAACGGAATTTGATCTGACAATACTATTATCATTGATAGTAACACCTTCTTTAATAATAACATTTTCCTCTATAACGACATTATCACCAATATAGACTCCTACTTTTTCTATAGAGGCACTAGGATGAATTTTAGCAGTCTGAGAAATATGAGATACCTCAATTGACTTATTCTTCTCTACCCAAAGAAGAAATATTTTATAAAAATCTGAAATTGGAGCTTCACTAAAAACTAAATTTTTTTGTGACTTCCAACCTGATAGGCTTTTAGGAATAATTATGCCTACAATATTATCATTATTGTCCGCTTGTTTAGCAAACTGACTCTCAACCGCATATGTCAAAGTTTTTTTAACTTTGGTGTCAACAGTTGCCATGTTAGAAAACTCGAAATTATTGGAATATTCAAGTTTAATGTCTTCTATAAAATCACTCAATCTCATTTGCCAGCCCCCCCACACTTCATTATAAAATCACAAGTTCTAATCCATGCTTTTTATTTCACAACATATTGAATACAAATTTCCTTCTTCATATATTCAATCAATTTGGTATATATTTGGCTGTCCATTATCAGATTTCTTAGGAAATTCCATACAGGGACTATGTTTCATTGCATAGGTGGTAGCATCTGAAACGTTCTTATGTAAACGCATACCCCGTACTAGAGATTCACCTACTTTTAGCCCAGCAGTGTGCAAATCCACTACAGGACAGGGACCAACGTAATCTGTAGTAAGAGTCACAAATCCAGAGCTTACTCTTCTATTTGGAATTTTTTCCAATTCATTTTTTTCAATTGATTGATAGTCTATTGCTCCACAAACATGAATGATTTTTGTACCACCTTTCCGCAATAATCTAGGAGATATGCCCCCATTCTCTCCAATAATCAGGGCATTACTTTGGTGTTCTACCACCACAATAGCATCCAATTTTTCAATAACTTGTTCTAGCTCAGG
>JBDLJY010000406.1:0-5473 GCA_039714115.1 Pseudomonadota bacterium
AGTTTTTACCTGTTCCAAATTGGGCAATAAGGAGGATTGTATGATTTTGGCGTATTGAATGCTGTCCGTCATCATTTTGTTGACGGCTTCGGCGGCTTCGCGCCCTCTTTCTGCTTGTTCCCGTTTCAAACGTTCCGTGATGTCGGCAAAGGTGACAATGGTATAATTAATCTGTTTTTTGTCGTCAAAAATAGGCGTTCCCCACATCTCAATTGGGATAATTTCGTCACCTTGATGGATTTCTATATCATCAACCCTTGATTTCTGACCTCTCAGGGCTTGCACACATGGCAAACGCTTGTGAGGGTATAACTGAGATGTGCCCGCCTGATGGGCTTGAAAAACTGCCGGCCATTCTTCGATGCACGATGAGATATCAAGGCTTTGACCAACAATCTGCAAAGCCGTTTTGTTGGTATAATAATTTCGACCGCGAGCGTCAGTCACGTTTACACCCACCGGCATCGCCTCTAAGATTTGTGTGAGCCGCTGTTCATTTTCATGTAATTCGTCGTAGAGTTCTGCATTTTCAAGGTGAATCTGATAGAGTTGTATCTGGGTTTTCACTCTGGCTAACAGTTCATCTTTTGAAACGGGTTTGGCCAAATAATCATTGGCACCCATCTCTAATCCTTTTACCATGTCTGACACCTGATTTTTAGCCGTCAGCATCAAAATCGGCAGCTCATTGAGTGGAAATTGTTCGCGCAGCCTGCGACAAACTTCATAGCCGGTCATTTTGGGCATCATTACATCCAGTAAAATCAAGTCTGGTTTGAATTCTTCATTAATCATGTCCAAGGCTTCCTTGCCATTGCTGGCCTGATAAACAGCATAATTTTGTAGCGACAGATGGTTGATAAGTACCTGAATATTCACAGGTTCATCATCGACAACCAGGATTTTAGATTGTCCTGAGGTTGCTTGTGTGGGCGTAAGCGATTGGTTCAAGGCTTGATGGCGCAATTGGGAAAATTGGACTTGACTCTTTTCTATTTGCTCTATGGGTAAAGTGAAGCTAAATCGTGAGCCAACGCTAACAGCGGATTCCACCTGAATGTGGCCATTATGTAATTCTACGAGTTGTTGAGTCACGGCTAATCCTAAGCCGGTGCCACCGTATTCTCTTTCAGTCGCCCCTTCGCCTTGTTCAAAAGATTCAAAAATGCGGTCTAATTTATCGGCGGGGATGCCGATACCGGTGTCAGAGACGGTAATAGCCAAACCCGGCTTGTTTTCAAAGCCTTCGAGCTTGTCTATCACTTTGGCGGAAATTTCGATATGACCGCTTTCCGTAAATTTAATCGCGTTACCCACTAAGTTGTAGATAATTTGTTGCAAACGGTTTTCATCGGCGTATGCTGGGGGTAAGTCAGGCGCGATGGCGTTTACCAGTTGCACTGGTTTGTGGCCTAGCAGGGGTTGGCAGAGTGTTAGTACCACTTCAGTGATTTCCCTTATACCAATGGCTTTCAGTTGCAATTCCATATTTTTGTGTTTTAGTTTGGAAAAATCCAGAATATCGTTAATGAGATTGCTCAAGCGATGTCCACTTTGTGCGATCATCAGGAGATTTTTTTGCACCTCATCTGATAATGGCCCCGCTGCGCCGTCATTTAGAGATTCTGCAATACCGATAATCCCATTGAGTGGGGTGCGGAGTTCATGGGAGGTATTGGCTAAGAATTCATCTTTCAGATCATCCAAGCGTTTCAGTTGTTCATTTTTAGCTTCAAGTACTTCATTAGCGTCTATGAGTTGCTGGTGTTGATCGGCAACTTGGCTTGCGATAGCATCAAACACTTGAATAAATCGGCCAATTTCATTGGTGATCGTGGGATGGATTTTGACAGATTCCAATTGATGAAATTTTCTATCCGCGATTAATGCACCCATCGTTTGGACTGCATGGCTGGTTTGTGACAAAGGTTTTATTAAAAAGCGATTTGACGCCAAATAAGCGAGTGCAAAAATGAGTAGTGTGGTTGCCACAAGATAAGTAATCAGTAGTTGAGTAATATTATGGGCAACCGTATTTATATCAGAATTCGCTTTGACAATAAGCAATTTCCAGTAAGAATCTGGTACATGGAATATGAAAGCGGTAGAGGGCTCTTTTAATAGAAAGTCATTTTCTAAGGTGACTTTTTGATAGAATTTAGTCTTCTTGAGGGGATTAGCAATAACCGCTGACAGTAGTTCTGCTTTTGGGGTATCAATTTGGTAGCTGTCGCGTTCAATTTCCAGCGCGATGTTTGGATCGTAATTTGGCTTATGACGGGCTTGCATGAGAATATCTTGATTCATTGCGTCAAGGGCTTCTGACAGTGGTGAAAAGAGAGGAGATTTTTTAGCAAAATCAGAGGCCAAGATAAACTCTTCTGTGCGATTTCCTTGGCTATCTTTCGCTATTTTTTTGACTAACTCGGGTTTAGGAAAGGTAATAAACTTATTATTCCTATCCAAAATAAACACATAACCACCGGTTTCTTTTTGCAAGGATTCTGCAATCGCTTGCAATCCTTCTAATTTCAAGTCAATAGTGACGGTGCCAGAGAAATGGCTTTGTTGATCAAAGGTTGCCACAGTACAGGTCACCATCGGTTGGTAAGAATAGGGATCCATGTAGGATTCACTCCAAGAACATGTCCCCTGCTTGGCGTGGCGTACCGCGACATACCATTCTTCATTGTGATAACCTAGCACAGATTGATTGTAGTCGTCGTAGTATTTTAGGGTACCATCAGAGTCGCGCCCCCAAAAGAAACTTCTCCTTTCTTTGTCGGCTTGGAAAGTATGGGGTTCGGGCCAAATCCCGCCACCGGCGATATCTAAATCGCTTTGAAAATCAATTAAGTTAGGGAAAACTTCTTTAAAGGTCGTTTCTGACTTAGGTAATTTTTCGGCTGTCGCAGCCAAGGTTCTCGTTAAAGCGGCGATTTCAGATGAACGCGCTGTCAAGCGTGAAACGGCATGATTGCCTGTTTGTTCAATGACTTTTGAGATTTCCGTTGAGATCAGTTTTTTGCCACTGGTACTCATAATCAAAACAATCCCCAAAACGAGCCAGAGAATAATAAATAATAGAGCAAAAATGGCTTGAAAGCTTAAACTTTTATACCAGATAACGGATTTCATAATAACTCCAGGTAAATTCTTAAAAACGCAGTTCTAATTTTTTTAATTATAACACTAGAGCAAGAATCAGGCCATCTTTAACGGACTGTACATAATGACTGCGGGGTTTTGGCAACCGGGTATTTGAGGTAAATACGCAAAGATGCTATTATGAATATTATTGCCAAAGCTTTAACCCCGACGGATATCCAAAATTTAGCCCCAAGCGGTGGATTTCCAAACTTTGGAACGCTGCACTGATTTGGCTTTGCGTGGCAATTGGCTCGTAGGTTGGGGTTCCTATCGTCATCCCAACCTACGAGCTAAGCTATTTAATATGCGAGTTTAAAATGGCGAGTTACCAAGCCCAATCGAAGCTGTTGGTTTTAGCTAGGGCAGTTTGGCACAATCGCTTTACTCCTAATTTTATTCTGCTTATCGATCTCAATGATCAAGTTTTTTGTCGCAGTGCTGAATACAACGAATGTTCAACATCGGATGATCCTTCAAGATTCAGTCATTTTTTTACCAAGACTCACAGGAGAACAATATAAATGATGTTTAATCCAGCCTTACTAACAACAAAAATGCTGGAAATTTGTGAAGTGGGACGATTTTTATTTGAAAAAGGGTGGTGTTCTGCCACAAGTGGTAATTTTTCTTGCCGCTTGAATAATGAGCTTATTGCTATTACAGTATCTGGACACCCCAAGGGTGAATTGACTCAAGAGGATGTCATAGTCGTGAATATGATGAGCAACCCCTTGGAGTCTACTAAAAAGCCTTCAAATGAAACCCCATTGCATCTATTGCTTTATCAAATGGATGATAATATTGAAGCGGTGTTGCATACTCACTCAGTCAATGCAACAGTGTTATCAAGGTTGTATGCACCGCAACAAAAACTCAAACTGGAAAATTATGAAATGCTTAAGGCGTTCCATGGCACAACGACACACGAAACCCAAGAAATTGTTCCCATTTTCCCAAATACTCAAGACATACCTTCTTTAGCCAAGCAAGTGAAGACTTATCTGGCGCAATACCCGGCAACGCATGGTTATCTCGTCGCCAGTCACGGGCTCTATACGTGGGGTACTTCCCTCGCTGAAGATCGACGGCATGTTGAGGCTTTTGAGTTTTTATTTGAATGTGAGATACTCGCCTTACGCCTTGGCACGGCTATATCCCCAACTGCAACTTGAAAATGTCAACAATTCTGGAATGTGTCGGAGAATGATAATATGATTGAAGCCATTTTAACTGATATTGAAGGAACAACTTCTTCCTTGTCCTTTGTTAAAGAGGTGTTGTTTCCTTATGCCAAGGAACATCTACCTCATTTTGTCCAAACTCACGCGGAGAACCCAGATGTCAGAACTTGGTTGGATGCCACTCAACAAGAAGTGGGGAAATCCATGAGTGACGGTGAGGTTATTCAAGTACTTATTCAATGGATTGATGAGGATAGAAAAGCTACGCCCTTGAAAGCTTTGCAAGGCTTGATATGGGAAGAAGGTTATCGCAATGGTGCTTACATTTCTCAGATGTATGAAGATGCCGTGATAAATCTCCGTAAGTGGCAGGAGGCAGGCAAGAAATTGTTTGTTTATTCTTCAGGTTCCGTCAAGGCGCAACAATTGCTGTTTGCCCATACTAAGTACGGTGATCTCACTCCTCTGTTTAGTGGTTATTTTGATACGACAACTGGACACAAACGCGATAGTCATTCTTATGCTGCCATCGCGCAATCCCTCCAAATGGAGCCAGCGCATATTTTGTTCTTGTCTGACGTGGTGGCAGAACTTGATGCGGCTAAGGCGGTGGATATGCAAACTTGTTGTCTTGTCAGAGATACCGTATTTGATCCGTCTTGTCCTCATCTACAGGGGAAGGATTTTGACGCTATTTCGCTTGAAGCCTGAGAATGTGCCGCAGCGTTGCCAAAGCTTTAACCTCGACGGATATCCAAAATTTAGCCGTCTATTTTGGTAGCCTAGCCTTTGAGGCGACTCCCCAAGCGGTGGATTTCCAGACTTTGGAACGCGGCGCTGATTTGGCTTTGCGTGGCAAACCTGAATACGGTATGCCATCCTGCATTTCTTGTCATGCTCCCTCCTGATGGCAGGGGATTTGGCCCTCATTTCCCGCCCTTGGCGGGACAACCGCCCCAATATATCATTAATCAAATCAATAAATGGCAAACGGGTGAACGGGATAATGATAATCTGGCGCTGATGCAAAATATTGCCAATCAGTTGACTGATGGTGATCAAATGAATGCTGCTGCCTATTTCAGTAATCGTTCTTTAAGCGTGAAGAGGAAATAAATCAATGCAATTTCGTCTATTGATGA
>JBDLJY010000407.1:0-5453 GCA_039714115.1 Pseudomonadota bacterium
CCATCTAGCCAAGATAAATCTTGGACTCCGAACGTCAAAATTATTCGGAGTCCAAGATTTATCTTGGCAGGGCGTAGGGGCAATCAGGGGTGGTTGGGGATTTACGGAATAAGGGGATTAGAGTGTGGGTTGTTTGTAGTCTGTCCCGAACCGGCACTTCATCGCGCTAGAGGTGGTAGCTATGGAGTTGATCGCTCCTTTGCATGATTGCGGATTGGATTTGTTCAAGCAGATGAACCAAATCAAATTAAAATCAGCCCAAAATCTTGGGATGCCAATAACCGTAATGGGTTTGAGGGGGCGACGGGCTGTTGGGTGTGATGTTGGAAAAACGGCACCAGATAGTCAGGTGCCATTTTGGAGCAAGTTAAATCAATTCAACCGTGTTTGCTGATTATTGTTGCCACCATTTACCACGCGCCTCATCTATCCATGCTATCTCAGCAAAAACTTCATAAGCAGCAATTTCTTGAGGGGTCTTGGGTGTCAGCGTGCGTTTGGTTGGCCGCTCCCAACCGTCCGACGCACCATCAACCAACGCTGGTAAATCATCCAGCGCGTATTGAGCATAGAATTCAATGGGCGGCTCATCACCATAAGGCACGTCCACCGGCACGCTTTGTGGACTTGGCACGTTATTGTCTTGAGCTATTGGTGCCAATTCGCTGGGCATGGGTTGATCAATTTGATCGTCTGGCTTAGCTGGCTCCTTAATACCCATTGTGTCCATCAGGTTTTTCATGGACTTTGGATTGATTTTGTACGCCCTTATAAGTTCTCGTTTTCCTTTACTTTTGTTTTTAACACCCGCATGTTTAGTGGTGTGTACCACGTCTCTCGTAGACGTGGTACAAGCCACTGTTTCCGTGGGGTTAAAAATTTCTCCTTTTATATCAAGGAGTTTCGAGCGGTCAATTTTCGTAACTGCCACCTTGATCCCCAAGGCGCGTATCCATAACCCAAGAACCTTATCCGACGGGGCTTTCCCGCTGATTCGCCCCCCCAAATCAGCGTTATTGACGACCTCTTTATGTTCACAAGCCCATTGATACCAAGACGTGTCTTTTAAGTCTTTGTATGTAAACATAAATTCCGGTTCACACTCATAAATACCGGCATCATTGAGCTTGATATGCAGCGAGTCCAAAATGCCATTTTGTATCAATCGACGCGCCATAAACCGTTCAGATTCAATGGGTTTGGGCATGTTCTGGTTTTGGGGCTGTATGCCAGTACTAGCATCATCCTGCGCTTTGGCCTCTAAATAATCGTCGGCGGTTTTGGCATAAGGCATCGTACCGGCCTCAAACCGGCGGGATAGCACGTCAAATAAGGGATTTGCTTTGAAATTAACCTGATATACCTTAATTCTAGGGCGATCATTTTTGTCACTTGCCTCCTGTTTATTCTTTAATATATTAACAGCGAGGCAAGTGACAAAACCGTCATTTTTCTGACACCAGTTAAGGTCGATTGTCTTGGATGATAAGCTGAGACCAATACTGCGTATCCAACCATTGATGCAAGAAATGATTGCCTTGTCTGGTAGTTCGCCTTTTCTAATTCGCGCCCCAAGACCTGCGCCATTAATAGCATCCCGATACTCCAAAGCCCATTGCCACCACCACGTAGCCTTCAAATCTTCAAATGATAGCCATTGAGTTGATGAGCATACAAACGTGCCATCAATAAATTTGACACCAAGCGTCTCCAAAATCCCAGCCCTGATAAACCACTGAATCCAAAAACCTTGAGCAGTACTGTTTTGTGGCTGGGTCTCAAGGTAATGCCTAGCAACCGCTATTGCGTGCATTGGCTTTAGCACCGCTTGCCCCAAGGCATTGAGCGTCTTTTGTACCTTGCCTTGACCCCACAGGTCGAACATCGCAATTTTTTCATCCTCATCTAACTGGTCGAGGCCAATTGCCAATTCACGCTCAAGCTGATGCCGCTTGACCATATAATTTTCATCAAGCGTGGCTTTAGTGGACTCTTTAATCTCCTGACATTGTGAGGCCATAATTAAAGGCGCGTTGGCTACCCGCTCGTTATACTCAAGCTTTTGTAGGTGTGTTGCGCTTTTTAATGCCTCAACGCCGGCATCATTGTCCTTGTCACCATGCTCTTTGATGGTTATGTCACACCCCATAGAAACCAAGATTGCATACACTTCTTCTTGGGTGCGGTTTTTGGTGGCTTGTGTAGCAGCTTGGGCTTTGGCGGCCAATATCACGTCATCGGTTACTGTTATGAAGATATTATGCTGCCCACCTTCTATAGGCTCAACGTGATTGACCACCGTATTATAACGATTGGCTTGTTCAGCCAAATACTGTTTATAATCAGTAGGTTTATCCTCAATCCTTGGGTCAACATGTATAGCAACTTTATCTAAATGCCGTGACCTAAACATCATTTGGACAAAGCTATCAGGGGCACAAATTCCCTCACCAGCATCGCAAAAGCCAACGACATTTTTAAAGTGAGGCGTATCAATCGACACCCCTTGCTCTAATGATGGCGAGTGAACCACAACATCCCAGTTTTTCAAGTTCCCGTTAGAATCTGCCAAAAACTTGGCTTGCTTCGGTTCGTTAGCATTATCGCGGTCAATCTCCAAAATTCGCAGTTTAGGGTACTTTTCATGTAATTCTTTGGCAAGGCCGCGTGCGAATTTTGCTGATGTACAAGGCACGATAACCGGTTTGCCTTGCTCAATCCATTCATCCAATTGCATTCTACAATCTGCTTTTTGAGCAAATAAATCAACCGATAATTCTTTGTACCGTTGATAGTCATTGCGAATAACGTGAATGTCTGAGCGTCCGCAATCCTTCAAAAAGTCCAGTGTCAATGGTGTTATCTGGGCTTGAGCACAAATAACATATCTAGCATTCTTTACCCACCTTTTCAGTATCTCAAGCGCGGCGGCTCGCTCTTTACCGCTAAACGTATTCCCAAATAAGTGATGGATATTTAATTCCACCTCATCCAACACAACAACATCAAACTGCTTATTGACAGGGAAGTAAAGCAGTGCCTCAAGCAATTCTAAGCTGTTGGAAACGCTGACAATTCTGCGAGTATCCATATCGTGCCTTTTTTGGGGCGATGCCGATTTAATGTCCTCGTAATTGGCCGCCTCAAGTCTATTGGATGAACTCTTTGCGAGTGTTATGCGCGGCAAAACAACTAGCGCGTCCTCAACGTCCTTATGGGCAAGGACAACATCCTTAATCCATTGAGTCTTACCGGTGCCAAGACCACTTTGAATGACCATTGTTTTATGGTCTAAGCCGATGCCATTCAAATCTCTCTGTATATTGACAGTCTGGTTAGGCGTTGCAAGGCGGCCTTTATATCTAGCCACGATACGTTTTTTCAATCTGAGCAAGGCGTTATCAGCCGCGTCTTTTGCATGTTCTGATAACTTGTCAACATTTATATCAAGCCGCTCAGAATGGGGCGCGAGGGCATTAGTGACGGTCTCAATAGCCTTTTGTGGATTGGCAAGTTTAATGGCCTTTTGAGCAATATTTTTCATTGCCCCCAGCAAAGACTTGAGTCCAAGGTAATCCCACGTAAAGCCTTCATCCTCAACGGTTTTTTTAGGCGCGTTCAGTAAATCAACAACGGCTTGGTCACCGCCTAATTGCCACAAATCCCACAAGTCCTTTGGTTTGCCAAACTGATTATGACTTGAAAAATCAGGGATAACAAACCGATATCCAGCCTTTTTGGCCGCCTCAATGCCTCTTAAAACACCGATATTATCAATGCCGTCACCATATTTGTAAGCATCATTGTCACAGATTACAACACCTTGCGCCTTTGGGTATTCTGACTTGATCGCTTGAGCAACCGCGTCTAAATTGTAGGCATCAAGCGCAATAAACGTTGGGTTTTCTGAGTGTCCATAACTAACCACTCCGTCCGCGTAACCCTCACATATATAAGCGATTCCATCGTAGTCTTTATCAATATCACCCAGAATATGGCAGGCACCGCTTTTGACTAGACCCCAAGTAAAGTCCTTGTTTGTATCGCGCCCTTTAATATCCCGGTCATAAAAGCGTTGCAATCCGACGAATTCGCCCTTGATATTGAATAGTTGGATGGCTGCAAAATCGCCATGTTTGTCGGTGCCGTATCGCACTTTGCCGCGTGGGATAAAGCCAAGAATTCCCTTGGCAATTAAATACGCGGCTTGGTTGCCTTGAGGGTCATTGGACAAGCGGCCATATAAAGCCTTATCTTTCAGCACATTGCGCTTCTTTTGTGCAGCCTCAACTTTCTCCTTGCTTTTCACTGGTTGTGGCCTAAGTGCCCTTTTTTTATGCTTTTTTGGCGTTGAGTTGTTTGATTGATAATCATCCCATAACCGGTCAACCACCTCATTACTACCCGTGTAGGATTCGTTCGGTACGCTTGCCCGTTGATTGATCACCGTCACTGTGACATAAGGCTTGCCATTTATTGCCTCGTGAATTGAGCCTAGATATGCCACCTTGCCTCTGTCTCGACCGGTTGTCTTTAGTTCGTGTGCCTCACCATTTAAGTCAAGATAGGTAATTGAGTCATAACCAAAGGTATTTACCCAGTCCGCGGCATCCGCGATTAACGCGCCTTTAATAAAACCGTTTTGGTCTTTGTACCACTCGGTTTTTGATTGTTTTGTCATTATGTTCTCCAATCAAAGGAGGCATAAGGACATTGAATCTATATATTAATATATTTAAGCATTGTAAGCGATTGAAAACTTGGTTAGATTTTATAAGTCATCAAGTATATTGCTTTTTGTATTGCAATTATTTGCAAAACTGGCAAAATGTGCTTGTTATGTCTTTGAAGTTTGTTGGGCTTCATTGACATACAGTGCATAATACATTACAATATATAGGTTTTATGCCTTATCCCTCCTAATTGCATTGAATGAACAAAATCACGCCGGCGCGGTCTTATCCGTTTTATGCCGGCTTTCTTTTGTCCAAAATAAATTAAAAATAAAGTTACGCTTATTTTTGCTTCCCATGAAACAAACAAAAGTGCTTCCACAGGAAACAAAACGGCTTCCTCAGCGGCTTTTAATGCAAAAACAATAGTATCATACCGCCTTTCAAACACCTTCATAATTGCTTCTATAATCGTGACGAAAAGTCAAGTTTTGACAGGTGTATTTTTAACCAATATCTCTATCAACATGACTCAAAAATAATGCCACCATGCGAGCCCTTTATCCATGGGCAATGTGACAAAACAACGCAAGTTGTCATCGTCACACCAATGCCATTATTGTAGAAAGCACATTGACTATCGGGTTCGCCCTTAACCGAAATGACAAAGGCTAGATTTCTCATTCCATCTAGCCAAGATAAATCTTGGACTCCGAACGTCAAAATTATTCGGAGTCCAAGATTTATCTTGGCAGGGCGTAGGGGCAATCAGGGGTGGTT
>JBDLJY010000408.1:0-5452 GCA_039714115.1 Pseudomonadota bacterium
TATTGCGGCGGCATTCAACGTTACGGTGCTAGAAGTCCTTGATGTTGCTAAGGGATTACAAGGAGTGCAAATTAATCAACCCAATGGCATAGAGATATTGCAACTTATTGAATAGTCATGTTTTTTTGCTTACAGCTACGTGGCATCCCTTTAAATACGTTGGGTTTGGGACAGGTGATAACATCAGCACCCATGACAGATTTATGACAGTAGTGTTATTAGTTATCACTTGTACCAAATGCCCCGTGGATAAAGGGATACTGCCATTTTGCCATAAATAGTCACGTAAGTTATTGATGGTTGGTATAACAATATGATTACAAAAGATAAACGCTGATATGTGAAAAGATACAATGTCTTGTCGTGGTATCGTAGCAAATTTTCGTCAAATAGGCGAATTCTTTTGGTTTATGTATTTAATACAAGCGTTGGTATCGGGCAAATAAATCACAATAACGCCTCCCGCTGCTCATATTCGCCTTGTTCTTCGCGTGTTAGCGGTTCTCCTTCCCAAGCTCCAGCCGTTCTTTCAAAAAAAACGGGAGTCCAGCCTAAATCCCTAGAAACCAATGGAGGTGGGCTAAAACCACCAGAATACCAATATAAAAAATAAGTTAATTAAGCAAAGCGCAAAATCCTTGACAATAGGAATTAACTGTTTTTTATTGTTGTTTTTAGACATGGGGCAGAGAGAAAAATCATATTGCTTACCGCTCCTAAAAATATCATACTTTATAATGATGCTAAGTGTTTGTTTTTATTAATATAATGCATACCCAGCTTTTTTTTTATTTAAAACAATAGTATTACAAGCAAGGTATGCCTTATTTATTAAATTACAAGCACTTACATTTTTAATCTACGATACTTCCAATAAACACAAGGAGAAAATGAAGGGCAAACGACGCGCTCGCTCAATCCGGTTAAATTCTGATGCCAAGCGCGTTTTGATGGATTATGCCAAAACGCTTGATATGGCAGGGGATTTGCCGCTTTTTGGTTGGTGGTAAGAAGGGTCACGGGCGCAAGGCCATTACACGTCAAACAGCATGGAATATCCTCAAAAGTCTATCTGAAAAGGCTTTAGGTAGTTCTGATGGAATTGGCACTCACACAATGCGTAAATCGTTCGCAACGCATTTATATTTAGCAACCCGCGACATTTATAGGGTCAAGGCGTATCTTGGTCATGCGTTTGTGGAAACAACCGAGCGGTATATCAAGGATGGCCTTGCAATGTTGGATGAAACTATTGAGGATTTGTGCTTGACGTAAGAAGCATACAGAACCATTTAGAAGCAATTATTTATGAATGTATTTTAAAAAGCTGTGTAGTAATACCTTTATTATAAATAAGGTCGCTAAAGAAGCAGATTTTTTTCCTATAACTATATGGAAACATTTGCACAAATTGGCGTTTTAATACCTTATCTGCATTAAAACTGTTGATATACCAATATATAGATTCAATGACCTTATGCCTCCCTAAATAGGAGGGTATTATGGCCTTAAAACTTACTTACAAAGGCCGATTGGTACAAAGAGGAAAACAACTTTATTAAAGGCGAGGTAATCGCGGACGCCATGGATTGGGTAAATAGCTTTGGTTATGACTCGATCACCTTTCTTGATTTAGATGGCCGCGCTCATCCATTAAACACAACTGGCAAGGATAGAGGCAAGGTTGCCTATACAGGCTCAATTAATGAGGCAAGGAATGGCAAGCCTTACGTCACGGTAACGGTGATTAATCAACGTGCAAGCGTGAAAAACGAGTCCTACACGGGTAGCAAAGATGTTATTGACCGGTTATGGGATGATTATAAATCAAGCAACTCAATGCAAAAAAAGCATCAAAAACGGGCGGTTAGACCACAAGCCGATGCAAACAAGGATAAAACTGAGGCAGCACAAAAGAAGCGTAACGTACTGCGTGACAAGGCTTTATTTGGCAGATTGTCCAGTGACCCTCAAGGCAGCCAAGCCGTCTATTTAGATGCCAAGGGAATAACCGGCTTTATCCCACACGGAAAAGTGCGCTATGGTACTGATAAACATGGCGATTTTGCAGTAATTCCACTATTCAATATCAAGGGCGAATTCGTCGGATTACAGCGGTTTTATGATAGGAATATCAAGGGGCGCGATACCAACAAGGACTTTACTTGGGGTCTAGTCAAAAGCGGTGCGTGTCATATTTTGGGCGACATTGACAAAGACTACGCCGAAATCGTCTATATCTGCGAGGGTTACGCGGACGGTGTGGTGGTTTATGGGCTCACAAAAGCACCCGTGTTTATTGCGCTTGATGCCTACAATTTAGACGCGGTTACACAAGCGATCAAGTTAGAATATCCAAAGGCGCAAGGTGTTGTAATCTGTGACAATGATGCTCACAAATACAATGAAGGCGTTGATAATCTCGGTGTCTTGAATGGAATTGATGCGGCAAAAAAAGCTGGCTATCTGTTTGTTATTCCTGACTTTTCAAGTTACGAACAGTCCGGCAAACCCAAGGACTTGTGGGATTTGTGGCAATTAGGTGGTGACAAAGCCGTTGTTGATTTACTGGACGCGCCTCAAAAAGTCCCTGAAAACTTGGACGAATTCAAGTTAGATTTCATGGGGTTAGAATCCATTAATCAGGCATCAGCCAGTTTGGTAAAAAGATTCTTACGGCTGACTAACATGGACAAAGTGATTGAGTCCGTTAAAACGCGCATTGAGCCACACCTTGAACGCCTTGGTCTTACTTGGGGTAGCTTCACCAGAACTGTGAAAACAGAGGTACATAAGGCATTGCCTGCATTGAAAAACAGGATTGCCAGACGGTTTGAAAGCCGGTTGCTTGATGCGGATACTACGATTGATTCACAATTGATGTTAAGCTTGACCACTCTACCATGGTCATTGATAGCGGCTT
This sequence comes from Pseudomonadota bacterium, assembly GCA_039714115.1. Taxonomy (GTDB): domain Bacteria; phylum Pseudomonadota; class Gammaproteobacteria; order Beggiatoales; family Beggiatoaceae; genus Thiomargarita. The sequence continues at coordinate 2,924 of JBDLJY010000408.1, forward strand.
AGGCACTGGGAAAACCGAATGGATTAAGCAAAATTGCTTTAATAATCCAGAGATTAAACGTTCACTGGCGTTATTGCCGCGCCGTTCACTGGCTAAATCAATGGCAACACGGCTGGGTGCTTTGGACTATGAGGATTACAAGGCAACGCCATTCGCTCAACGGAACTTGATAGATTCAAGTAAAATGACCAGCGTCCCTAACAGCTTGATAACAATGGGGTTTACAGGGCACGAACGTTACGATTGCATTGTCCTTGATGAAGTGGAGTTGCTTATCCACCACCTGCATACCGGCGCGGGTAAGGAAAGTGATCGGGACAAAACTATCAACATAATGAAGGGCTTAGTAAAAAATGCCAAGTACGTGGTATGCACACAAGCGATTATCACGCCATTGACCTTGGACTTTTTGAAGGATTGCGAACGTGAGGATATTCATGTTGTCCGTAACAATCATCAGCGATTTAAAGGACAGCCAGTTGGCTTTTATGGAAACAAGGCAGACTGCATGGCGCACATTAACTCATTGATTTATAATTATTTTAATGTCATGGTGCCTTGTACTTCAAGCAAGTTTACTCAGGGCTTGTATAAAGAATTGAGTGATAATCATCCGGCCAAAAAGATTCTTATGGTGAATTCCGAGAATGCGAATGAGCCAGAACAAATGCGGTTTTTGGCCGATCCGAACGGTGACGCCAAGAACTGGGATGTGAACATTTATTCGCCGGTTTTAGAGCAAGGCGTGTCAATTGACGACCCTCACTTTAAGGAGGTTGTGGGCTTCTGTAATGCCGGTGAAGGTACTGGTACACCGGATAGCTTCACTCAAATGATATTTAGAACGCGGCAAGTTGAACATGCCTCGACATGGGTTGACCCGCAAACTGACACTCAACCTACTGATTATAAGCAGTATTTAGCTGAGGAAACCGCTAATTTTAAGGTGGGTGCTAAGGCAATGGAAGTGGATGGCAAAAAGGGATGGTTCTTTGAGGAAACCGATAACGTGGTCATGGCTGCCAAGTGCCAAGGGGCGGCGGCTGAGACTAAAAATCGCACTCAAGAAGAAGTCTATGCCATTTTGGATAATATGGGGTGCGACATTAATATCATTGAGTCACCGGATGATGAAGGCACCGATGCCGGCAAAGCGTCCTTGAAAAGCTGCAAGGACAAACAAGCAGAAGAGTACGAGTCACAGGTCGCAAAGGCTTTAAAAATAACTTATCCAAAATACAAGGATATCATGGACTCGCGCAATGCCTCATTGATGGAAAGGTATCAAGCCAAGCGGTTTAAATTAGAGGATGAAATGTCGATCAACTTGGACGGATTGAAAGCGGATGAGAAAGATTCTGTATTCAAGTTTTGGAATCAAGGTATGGCTCAAAAGGTAATCAATGCCTTGGGTGAGGCGGTATTAAGTGCCAAAAATGCTTTAGCCGTCACTGAGTACCTGCTTAAGAATAAACCTCAAAACAACGAATCTCAGGGGTTTCGGACGCGCTGGATAATAAGGACGGGGCTTTTGGAGTCGTTACGCATCCGGTTTGAGGATGGGGCGGTTGTGTGTGACCCAGACTTCACGTTCACGTATGATGATTTAAAGCGGTCTTATTGGTACAAGTGGGCTTGTGAGCACAAGGACGCGGTTAATGGCTCGAAATTAGGGGCGCGGATAAAAGGGGATGCGCCTACTGATAAGGCACTTGAGTGCTGGATACGTGCCATGGGGATTAAGTTATCGTCAAAGCGGGTAGATGCCAAGAACTCGGACGGTCAAAAGTGCCCAGAAGTTGTGACCTTGGATAAAATGAGGGCACCAAAAAAGCGTAAATTGGTTAGAACGTACACCGTCAACCTCAAGGCTATGAAACCGCTGATTGATATATTGGAGCGGCGTTACAAGGCGGGTACGATGCCTTGGGTCAAAACAGCACAAGCGCAATTAGACCAAAACGCACAAGACAAAGCATTTGAAGATGAATATGGTCTAGGTCAGGCCGGTGAAAAATACCCGCCTTGTTATTCTGAGGAGCTGGCACCGGTAGTTGATAATGAGCCATTGCCAGCGGTGTTTAACGAGCCGATTAGCCCCGTGCCCACACAAGCCACACCTATTAAGCCAATTGGGATAATTGACCCAAACGCGCCACCGCCCAATACCTACAGCGGCTTGGCTGGCGAGATATTTGGTTTTCTCCTTGAACAAATGTCACGGTGTTGGGACGTTGACGATGCCAAGCACGTCGTTGGAGTCCCGGGATTGGCTATGATATTAGGCACAACAAGGGCTCAGGTATTAAATGCGGCTAAAGTTTTGCCAGTACGGATTCTACCAGCCACACAAACATTGGATGAAGGTTCATGCATAGTACATAATTTATTAACAAAAGTTTACAATAGTTCATAATTACACCGCGTTTTAATCCAGATCAACCGCACGGTAGTTAGCACTTGAATTTTGGGAGTGTTTCCTTATGTGCTTGTTGAGTTGACACGCTCGCTTGAGCGTGGTAATCTGCA
>JBDLJY010000409.1:0-5401 GCA_039714115.1 Pseudomonadota bacterium
GAAATCCCAAATGTTTGCGAAGCCTCACGAATAGAAAGTTTTTCCATGATGATCTCCTGTCTTGTGAATTTGTGTGAGTTATAGTAAATGACGGCACTCTCACGTCCAGCCTCATCCCCAGGAAAGTTAAGCTCATGTAGCGTATCCACCAAAACTTATAGATTAATCAGGTGGATACGCTCCGCTTAATCCACCCTACATAGTATCGTTGGAAGTAGCAGCAAAGTGCCTGTTAAGGCTCAATGCCATTAAGTTAAGCCCCAAAATCAGACCTGCCAGGTATCCAAAACCCATGACGTTGTAAACTTAATAAAAAATTAACCTGACAGGTTTTTGACACCTGTCAGGTTTGTCTTAACTTAATGGCATTGCTGTTAAGGCTGCGGTACCAAGAAACATAAACCTTAAAAATTTATTGCCTTTTTTGATACCTACACTGGCACCTAATATCAAGCCGGGTGCCAGTGACCATATAACATGTCCAAGCAAAATATGTGCTATTGCACCGACACCATTCGCAGTCGCGTGTAACTGATCATATCGTAGCAACCATTAGATATTGATTTCAGGTATTTGTTCCATTTATGTTCAAGACTGCTGGGATAAATAATCAACTTTTGATTTAGGAGCAATTTTCTTAATCACAACCATTCCCAGTATAACGCTTTCAATGGGTAACCTTGGTTCATATAACGAATCAAAGGATTGTTTGTTAAAATCCTTTCATAGACAAAATATGAGAACACCAAACCAGCTATAAATCCTCCAATATGGGCAGCCCAACTAACCCCCTGTACACCATAAATCAGAAGTAAGACATTTATACCAAGCCAAAGGCTAAAATACCAGACTGGAGCTAGTTTATATTGAAGAATAACAAACATGAATGTCAATTTAGCTTTCCGAAATATATAGGCATAGGCTGCCATAACGCCTGAAACTGCACCACTCGCTCCGATTGAGGGAAGATTGGCTGATACACCCAGGGTGAGTTCATATCCGACATGCGTTATTGCTGCGACTAAACCACAGAATATGTAAAATAGGAGAAACCTTATACGCCCCATCGCGTCTTCAACATTATCTCCCAGTATATACAGGAAATACATGTTCCCTATCAAATGTCCCCAGCCGCCATGTAAAAATTGATGAGTCAACAAAGCCACAAACCATTTAAATGCTCCAATCTCTTCAGGGATGAGTCCCCATTGGTATAAAATCTTTTCGGGTAATTCGGGATCCCTGAAGAGCGATATAAATAACCCAGTAAATATTAACCCATTTAATACAATTAATATGACAGTTATGAGGGGAAAATTGCGTGGCTTGAGGTTGAATTCAACCGGCAAGTAAAAAAGGAACTGAAATATCCAATGCTCGTATTTTTTTGAAATGTTTTCAAACCTTGAGGGCTTTTCATAAAATCTTTTTGCGTGATCCAGTTCTCCCTGTTCCAGCCAAATCCCATCGTAGGATTGGCAAATATCAATTTTTAATTCACTGCCTTGTTCAAATTGATATGTTTTCAATGAGTCCTTGCAATGAGGGCATTGTTTTGGGGTACCATCGACTTCTTGCCCTAAGGTTTTAATAATGGTGTCTTCACGAGGATAATCGGGGTAATATTTACGTATAACTTTATCCAATTCATTATGATCAAACCATAATCCTCCGCAATGCATGCAGGCATCAATTTCGATGCCCTCATAATGTATTGGCTCTAGGAGATGGTGATGACATTGGGGACAATCTAAGGAAGCCATATAAACCTCTTGTTCTTATCGTTCGTAGTAGGCGATTTCTCGCCTATTTGAGCATTACCATTTTGCAATTTTCCAGAATTCTGCCTCGAAATCGTGTCGAACTTTGTCATCAAAGCAAACAAATAGTATCTCTCCAATAGAGCGGTTGTGTGCGAGAAAACGAGCTGTCTCTTGGATAGCTACTTTAGCGGCTAGCTTTGAGGGGAATCCCATGGCTCCTGCCCCAATAGCGGGAAAAGCGATGGATCGTATATTGTGCTTTTCTGCCAATTCTAAGCAACTGCGGTAGCAATGTGCCAACCGTCGCTCCTCGCCATGATTACCGTCCTGCCAGCGTGGGCAAACGGTGTGAATCACCCACGGTGAGGGGAGATTATAGCCCTCCGTTATCTTGGCTTCACCCTCCGCACAACCCTTTAGTTGGCGACAAGCTTCTAATAATTGTGGCCCGGCTGCCAGGTGAATGGCACTGGATAGACTACCATAATTCGACAAATTATGGTCTGCGGAGTTGACAATCGCTTGTATAGGTTTTCTAAGTCCCGTCAGTTTTTGGGTGATGTCGCCTTTGATGGGGCCCCGACAAAATCTGTAGAACAAATCAACATCCCGATGACTTTTACTGTGAGTACGAGTGTGACTCTGGTAACTAGATCTTTTGCGATAGCTTGCAAACTGCCGTGCTTTCAGTTCATCCGCCAGATCGGTGAGCGCTTCCGCCTCTGAGTCGAGCATAGGTAAATCAAAATCCAACATTTGCGTTTTGCTTTGTGCTAGGACTTCGCTGGCTTGATCATAGTGTCCTCGATCCACCAGTTGTACAGCTTCTTTCTTGGCGCGTGCAGCCATTAGCAGGGCAACTTGTTGCTGTACTTCGGTATTAAACGGTAATTCCTCTAACTGGGCGCCACTCAGCACTGGCAAGCGCAAGCCTACCCGGATATTTTGGCGCTCTTGCTGTTTGGGGTCATTCCAAGCGAGACGGAAATAACATAAGTCAGCCTGCTCCGCCATTGCGGGTACTTTTAAGCGTACCACGATCTCAATCGGGTTAGCGACAAGTAAATTGGGTAAGCGGTATCGACCATTACTATTGACTTTGAGATCGTTGAGCATATCGACAACGGTGACACCGCCTTGCGGCTCAATTCCCAAGGTTACTGTGGTTCCAAAAGTCGTCATCAAGCCCTGCAATTCCCTCCCAAAAATATTAGGCAATTGTTCTGGTGATTGAATATAATAGTAATTTCCATCACCACTCACTGCCATGGCTTCCATTAAGTCTTCGTTGTAATCATCGCCAACGCCGATGGTGGTGGTACTTACTCCCCCTTGCGTCATGCGGTGTACGTCAGTAGCAATGTCATCGGGATTAGTCTTGCCAACATTCGCCAGTCCATCAGAGAGTAAAATCACACGATTTAAGTGCTCTGCATTGAGATGTTGACTGACTTGTACACAGCCTTCTGCCCAGCCGGCATGGAGTGCTGTCATACCTCTTGGAGAAATCTGATTGATTCTACGGATAATGTTAGCTTTATCAACAGCAAGCGTACTGGCGATCAGGGTATCCACCCGATTATCATAAATAGTCACGCTCACGCGATCAGTGGGTAGCAATTGTTCCACGGCGTAACAAGCCGCTTGACGGGCATATTGCATTTTATTCCTCCCCTCCATAGAACCGGAGCGATCAATGACCAAACCGAGATTGAGGGTGGGGCGTTTGATGTCTTCTTCAAGCTCAGGTGGAATAATTTTCACCAGCACATCTGGGGTAGTTGGAGCGTCTGCGCTCACTGCTGCCCGCAGTGGAAGGATTTCGATTTTAGGTGTTTTCATCAGGATGATCTCCGTTAAAACAACTCTGGGGGAATTAAGACCTGCGGGGAGACCAATACCCCGCAGGTAGGAAAAAATCGGATTTTTTTGATACCGACGTGGAGCATAAGAAATCCGATTTTTTATTTAACGTTACGGACGGGGTTGCAAACCCCGTCCAGCAGAAAAAGGTTACAACGTTACGGACGGGGTTGCAAACCCCCGTCCAGCAGAGTACAACGGATTCGGGGAATAAACGGATTAAAAGCTTTTGTTGTTTCATGAATTTCGCTCCGCTCATTCCCGAAACAACTGTAAAATTATTATTGACGTCGTTCCTCCGCTAAACGCGCAGCCCTATGCAGGACGGGGTTTGCAACCCCGTCCGTGACGTTTCAGGGCAACCACAAGGGATTGCCCCACCTCGGGGCACACAAAATTTAGTCCCGACGCTAGGAGGGATCTGGACGGGGTTGCATTAAAAACCCCGTCCAGCACAGTAAAATATTTTAAGAAAAACAATCATTTGTCTGTTTATCATACTGGCATTGACGCAGAGCGTGGGAACGAGAACTAAGTTTATCAAAAATCGGCATGATCACCTGCGGAGCCTCTGGCATAGCTGGCAAGCTTTTCCCAGAGCCTGCTTGTCCAACCTACGTGCTACACGGAATGAGAAAATACATGCTCACGTAATGCTTCATCAATACGTGATTGCCAACCTTTTCCTGTTGCACGAAAATGTTCTACCACATCGGACGAAAGAGGCAATGTAATTTTAATTTTCACAGTTTTTTTCTGTAATTCGTATTGCCCATGTTTCCGTGCAATACCGATTATTTTACCTTTCTTTGTGATATTCGCACCTTCCCAAAAGTTGGCAATTGCATCAGGATCATTAGGATCATAGGGTGTATCTTCAAAAGCCGATGTTTTTAAAGTAGTACCGTTGTTCATGTTTTGTTGCCTCCCTGATTGAAATAATATGTGGACCGTGCAATTTTTCTACCCACACCATAAACATCACACGATCGCCAAACATGGCTAGGCTTTGTAAGCGTTGCTCACCATAAGCTTCACGATCATCTTCTTTCGTGATCATATGACTGTCAAAGATTGCGGAACAACTAGCAAAATCAATGCCATGCTTTTTAATGTTGATTTGCCGCTTTTTATCATCCCATGTTATCATATTTTAGTACCCTAGCAAATTCTGTGTCGGACGGGGAGAGTGAGGAGGGCAACCACAAGGGATTGCCCCTACGATCCCCGTCCTGCATAATCTTTTTGATAATAAAATCAATACTTTAAGCTTAACTTAATGGCATTGACCCTACGCTCGCTATTCATGACTACTAGAAATTTGCAGCACCGCGAATTGTCTTTTGGTATGAAAATCTACAAGGTTGTGACTCGGCAAAAACAACCTTTGTGTTATTGACATATATCTGTATTTCAAATTTGCAATGATGGTGGTAGCCTTCCGCTAAATATAATTCTTCGTATGGCATAAATAGCTGAAAATCATCGCAACATGTATCGTCATAAGGTGGGGTAAAACATTCATCAACGACTGCTTGATCATTTGTCGTCATGAAGTCATCATTAACACCGCCTATTATTTCCCCACCTTGAAACGAGAAATAGGCTGCTATGCAACAACGAACCCCTTTTAAATTATCCACAGTAAAGTTTACATGAATTTTCATCCCTTTTTCGTCATCTTCATCATAGATGTTGTGCTCTTGCCACACTTTCTCAATCTCGCCTTGAACCTCATGGACATCCAGTAAATGGCGCTCCATATTGTTAGCCTT
>JBDLJY010000410.1:0-5389 GCA_039714115.1 Pseudomonadota bacterium
CCGTTTCGACAGTGGTTATCCAACGTGAATTAGGTGAATTGCCATCAGAGATACAGGCTCAAATTGCTGATAAATTGTGTAAGCTCTTAAAGGAGTAATGAGACAAAGTCCATTAAGTTAAGCGTTCGTAGTAGGCGATTTATCGCCTATTTCTGGGAATTATAAAGCTTATGTTGAGTTGGCCGCATTGATTGGGCTATCCACCAATATCAAACTGACGAAATTGAACGTCGCAAGCTCCGTTACTTCGTTTCACTCGCCAAAGCCGCCACGATTGTTGGTGTGAGTTTTGATAGGATGAAAGAAATTTTTATAGAGCGGGGTATTCAACCTCGTTTGGGTCCAGAAACTATTTCCGAAGCACGTCAGGAAATGGAAGAGCTTGAACAAGCACTTGGAAATAAACGGTGATTTTATGTTAATTATTGCTAACACTTTTTTTGACGTCTTCTCTCCGTTAAAAATCCGATTTTTTGAAAAAATCGGATTTTTTTTGACACAATCTAGAGTTAAAATCCGATTTTTGAAAAAATCGGATTTTTTTTGACATAATCCAGAGTTAAAAATCCGATTTTTTCAAAAAATCGGATTTTTTTTTACGTAGATTATAAAGCAGACAATTGTTTCAACAAATTTTGTGCGTTTGCATGTCCCTGTTCTGCTGCTTTACGAGCCCACTTTATGGCTTCTTGGAGATTAGGATAAACGCCCACGCCTTTGGCATATATTAAGCCTAAGTTATATTGCGCTTGAGCATCTCCCTGTTCTGCGGTTTCTGGGTCATTTTGGGGCACCCCTTTGCCAGAGTGGTACATATTGCCTAAGTTGTATTGCGCCGCCGCATGTCCCTGTTCTGCTGCATTGCGAAACCACTTGAAAGCCGTTGCATAATCGCCTTTTTCAAGGGCATCATTCCCCACTCTCTCACTCAATGCCATTAAGTTAAGACAAACCTGACAGGTGTCAAAAACCTGTCAGGTTAATTTTTCATTGAATTTACAACGTGCCATGTTTTGGATACCTGGCAGGTCTGAATTTTAGGGGTTTATCATACTGGCATTGACTCTCTCACTCCCCTTTGAATAATCGCTTGGTTTCACGGTTTCTGTGGAACACGATACCAGTGACAAAACAAACACACAAAGCAAGGCAACTATCTTTAATTTAATAGTCATTTTTCTCCAAAATAAAATGGATAAAACCCTTCATTGAGATTTTTGTTCAGCGGCATATTTCTCTTTGAAAGATTGGAAAGGGCATAAATGTTTTGCCCTCACTGCCATAGGCACAGGCCTTGCCACACATCAAACTAAAGGAGGCTAAGCTGTCTGGATTATCCATAAAATCAGGGGCAAATTTCTCTGCTATACGCAGAGTCAGATTAGCGCAGCTTTCAGCTGACTTCCCTTCTCCCTGTTGGTGACATTTGTTAAGAATGTTATATAATCTAACACACATGTTCTCTTCTTCCCGCACTAATTCTAGATCATCATTTTGCATCTGCTTTTCTAAGGCGAGTTTCTCCCTTTCTAAGGCGAGTTTCTCCCTTTCTAAGGCGAGTTTCTCCCTTTCTAAGGCGAGTTTATCCCTTTCTAAACCAACTTTCTGCTTAGCAGTCACGGCACAAGCCACACTGATCAGGCTCACGATTAAAACTGCTAGCAATGATTTACCTATTTTTTTCATTGACTTCTCCTTTAATTTAATGCCTACTACGAACTGGGCATTTTCCTTAACTCTGTCCGTAGTAGACCCCCTATATATATTATATATAATAGCAGATGTGCGACGTGAAAAGTGGCATGTAGATTACCAATGACCTCATAAGGTTAATTTGGTCTAAGCTGATAACCGCTTATGTGACATCTAATGAGGGCTCAAGTAAGTAATGAAAGAGTTTTAAGCAAATTAGAAAAGCCAGATAACGACAGAACTATCATGAAGTTATACCCTTGGCAAGTCTAGGAAACAAGAGTAGCGTAAGCAAAGTGTTCGAAGAGGTGCGGGATTATACTGATTAGGTAACCGATAGTTTTAACCCTAATCAGACACTTTAATAGTGTTAAATGCAATTGAACTGTTCGTCTTTAACAGTTCAAGGTTATCTATGCTAACTGCAAAGGTTAGGCATTTACCGTATTTAGGCACGCTCTAAATTTCCATACAAATCTACATAGCAAAACACGGTAAACCCTAATGATTGTACCCGCAAGGATACTAAACAAACCGTAAGGGCTGTGAATATCAGTAGGGCAGAGGATAGGCCAAAAAGCGAATGCTCTATTGTAACGATAGAGATAAAAGTTAATACCTCACACTCAAGGTTGAGCTAACTTGGCGTAATATGGTCTTAGTAATTCAAAGCAAAAGAGTATCTAAGTTAGAGGAGGAATAGATGTCGCAAGACAATAACAAATCTAAACCGACACCTAAAGACAAATGCGAAGAAATCTGGAGAAAACCCAGACTTTGGAAAGTCGCTAGGCGCACGGTAGATAATCTACAGCGGAGAATTGCTAAATGTATTGAAGTAACGTTCAATACATCAGCCCTAAAGCTGTAGGCTGTACGAGCCGGATGCATTATGTGAAAGTTGCACGTCCGGTTCTGAGGGGGGGAAAGCGGCGCGAGCCGCCTACCTACCCGACAAAGGAGTATTAATGTCAGTGCCAGTGCAAAAAAAAATCCCCCCTATCACCTTTTTCGCAAAAGGTGGCAGGGGGGATTTAATTTTATGTTTGAACTTTGGACAAAAGCGTCAATACATTAATACTTGTCCAAAGTCCAAATCCTTATTTATTCCTTCTCTACTGCTTCATGCTTACCGTATCTCTCTAGGAATTTTTCGGTAGTTGCCTTACGTTTTTCAGCTTCATCAGCATCCATTTTGCCGATATACCACTTGTGATCATCGGTGTTTAGCACCTCCTCAATTTTTTCCTTGAGATGAAGGGCTGCTTGCTTTTTATCCTGATCATCGGATTCAAGGTTAGCTTCCACCAATTCTTCCAATTCAGGGATGAATTCGCTATAGAAGTGCTTACCCACTTCGTAGGTACCATGCCAATGGGTATAGTCCGGCCCCATCATGGCAGCACCATGGCGAGCACGGCGGCCTTCATGATGCCAGATCTCAAACCAAGTAAACTCAACTTTGTTGGAAAACTTAACCGGTTTCAGCAGCGGCTTGGCAGCCTTCATTAATTCCAGCCCCGGTTTGGCAAACTTGGTGTTGTATAGGTTAATCAGTTCATCATACTGAACATAGAAGTTATCAACGAATTCTGAACTGTGGCAGTTAGAACACACGTCTTTCATATTATCACGGCGTTCATCCCATTTGACATCTTTACCAGGCAGACCCATTTTTGCATCGGTGAGTTCGGGCCGAATAGAGACTGCGGGACGATTTGTCCAAGAAATACGCAAGCCTACGTCATGGCTGACTTCTTGTTCCTTGGTGGCACTCATGTGACAGGTAGCACAGGTAGGCGCGGCACTATAATCTTCACCGACAACCCAAGGCTTCGCGTCCAAGTTCATCTCATCGGTGAATGTCCTGAAAGCAATGCCGTGCTTAGATTCTACATAAACTTCATATTGTGGATGATCAGGTCCCATGTGGCATTTACCGCAGTTTTCAGGATTGCGTGCCACAGCGACAGAGAACTTGTGACGAGAGTGACAGGCACTACAGGTTCCTCTGGAACCGTCTGGATTGAGACGTCCAATGCCTGTATTCGGCCAGGTGGCTGGATCCAATTTCCCTTCTTCCAAGACTTTGACTTCTGTTCCGTGACATTGCCAACAACCATTGACTACCGCCGCTGATACTCCTTCAGGATGGGCTTCTGTCACCATCCCTCTGTTACCTTCAACCACTTCAGCCAGCAGGTTGTCCATGGATCCTAAAATACGCGCTGCTTGGGAATGGTGGGAATTGGTAAATTCTTTCACCTCCTTTTCGTGGCAGTTAGCACAATCTTTAGGTGAAACAATGATGGAAATAGGTTTGTTGCCGACTTTCTTCTGTTGATGGAAAAAAGCATCGACATCATCTGCCTCAGCTTGGTGACATTCATAACAACCCACATTCTTACCGAAGTGGCGACTGTTCTCCCATTGCTTAACAATGCCGGGGGATCTTTTCTTATGGCACTTGACGCATATCTTGGTCTCTTCCGAGATTTCATCAGGGGCGGAGCTAACAGCCGCCATACTGGCACTTTGTAGCAACAGCAAGGCTGCGCCTGCTGTAAATGCCCACAATTTCCGACTCATAATCTTTTTTCTCCAATAAGCAAATTTAATAGATAAAACAACTATCCTGTCTAACTTTTGACTCATTTTTAGATCTTACTTTTTAAAACAATGAGTTAGATAACAATTTCATCGACAAATATCTACATGTAGACAAAAAATGTCGACATTTCAACATTGTGGACTAGGGAGAATCAGCCCTTTATCCCCTCGCCGGAGCTTAGGGTTACTTTTTTGTTCAGGATCGATCTTCTTTTCTAACCAAAAACGAACTCGTTTGGTTGGATGAAGCCATTCTTTGACCCTTGCACCAACCTTTTCAGTAAGTTTAGAAAAGGAACAGTCAGAGTCAGTTTTTCGCAAGATGTTGTACGCACCGTTAGCGTCGGCGTTCAATAATGTTCCGTCACTGGACCTGTACAAACCACGTTTGACCCGTTTACCACTAAAAGTACGCTTTTTCTTGGCTTTATGGTTGTACCGCTTGGGCATTTTATCATCATCAATAAAACTTGCTTTGCTCGTATAGCTCTCGTCTGTCACCACCAGTTCAATACCGTGTGACCCAAGTTTGTAACCCAATTTGTCTACAAACTGGCCTAGAGCTAAATTAACAAAGTTTTGGTTAGTTATTTTTCCTAAGTTTAGATTATTCAATGACTTAACAACATCACCGACAACAACTTTTGATATACCATGTTCAATGCAGGTTTTTACAACATAAGAGGTCGCTCTATGCATATAATCGTTTACCGCAGCATTACGCCAATTGGTTAAACTCTGTAGCTTACGCGACCATTTTTTTCCCCGTTTTTCAAGCTTGGATTGCATTTGAGCCTTACGTTTATTGTAGTAGGCATTTACTGACTTCAGCCTCCTACCATCAATAATGAAAGGTTCAATAACGCCATTGGTGACGCAAGTGGCCAGATTGTTAAGTCCTAAATCAATGGACATAACTTGGCTATTTTGCCTCGAAACCTGTTCAAAGTCATCTGGGTTTTCTTCATAAACAAAAACAGCTTGAAAACTATTGTGTTTAGGGATAACTTCCACCTGTTTGATTTTTTTGTCCCACAGTTGTTTGGGTACAATTAACTCCAGACCTTTTTCTAATACGACAACTTGC
>JBDLJY010000411.1:0-5382 GCA_039714115.1 Pseudomonadota bacterium
TGCGTGATGCACAAATTTTTCGGGGTGCATTGCTATCACATGCCAGTAAGCCCAAAGAGGATATTCCTTATCCACACATATTGGAAAACGTATTATCCCAATTAGAAAAGGAGAGATTTATATCTCCGCCTTGGTACAAAAAATGGTATTCAGAGTTGAAAAAGCTGATTTGTGGAAAGCCCGAAATAAATTATTGCCCGGTTGGATGGGCTTTCGCCACCGTTTTTGTGTTGATGGTAGGCTTAACACTTACCTGTCAATTGTCTGGATTATGCTCATCGCCTGAAAGTCCGGTTGACACGGCTTATCAAACGGTTTACGCCAGTCAAACGGCTCAAACGGAAGAAAAACTGCGTGAGTTGAAATTTCGATGGGAAAGGGATGGCGGTAATGTGCAGGCATTTGGCCCAAACGCGCAAGCTTCTGAAGCCGCTAAAGCATTTGGTGCGGGCTTATTAACGGGTAGAGAGGCTTTGCTAGGACAAGTCGCGCAGCCACTCGAAGAGAGTTGGTTAAAAACGCAGTGGAAAAATGACTTTGAATTAGGACGATGGACAATCTTGTTATGGACAGCTTCTCACCATGAGCTGCCTGAAACTTTTTGGGATGAACAAAGGGAGATTTTTTCTCAATTGAAAGCCGCGTTTGTGGCGCGAGCAGAAACCAAGAAAGTGCTATTTCAACTTGAAAAAAAGATTGAACCGCACTTAGAAAAGTTGCCCGCTGATGGTCAAAAGGATTTGCGCTTCAATTTGAAAAAAATGATGGATTTTTTAGCACCGGAGAAACTACAGTGAGACGTTTATGGTGGTTATCGCCCGTTTTATTAGGGTTAATTATATTCAACACCTGGGCTGCCCCAGAGGATACGGTACAATTTTACTTTGACAATTATGGACGCGCCGATTCTGAAGAGAAATTAGTTCGCCGAGTCCATAAAATCTTTGAACAAGTCAAATTAGTGGCTGATAAAAGACATCATCGTTTGCCAAAATTGGCCATTGTTGAAGGTTTTAATACCCCCGATGATCCCTTGGCAATTGCTTTACCAGATGGGCATCTAGTACTGTCTAAAAAAGCGCTTGAAATTTTTTATAAAAATGCCTCTCCCACACTGGGAGATACTCGCGCCGCTTTTGTGTTAGGGCATGAACTGGCACATCTTGCCAATGATGATTTTTGGCATCGGGAATTTTTAAGTGTGACTAAAGAGAGTCAATTGTTAGATAAATTAATCAAAAGTTACCGAGGCAAGAATGGTAAAGAAAAGGAGATCGCGTCTGATGATCGAGGCTTCATTTATGCGGCTATGGCTGGATATCCGGTAGATAAGTTGATCGCAGAGGAGCGTCAACAACAGAATTTCTTTGTTTATTGGCAACAGCAAACTTTTCAGGGAGTGGACGAGACTCATCCCCGCCCTGAAGAGCGTGCAGAAGTCTTGCGGATGCGTTTAAAAAAATTGTTAGAAATTTTGCCCTATTTTCATTTTGGGGTACGTCTGACTCACTTCAACCGATGTGACGATAGTCTGTACTTTTTAAGAGAATTTATAAAAAACTTTCCGGGGCGTGAAGTCTATAACAATTTGGGCGTTTGTGAGTTACAAAGGGCGCGAATCGCATTGGGCAAAGAGGCTTATTTATATTGGCTACCTTCGGTGTTAGATGTTACGACACCACTTGAGGATTTGTCCTTAGCTTATGCTGCCAAAGGTGAAAGGAACCCATTAGCCGAAACATTTTTAAAAAATGCCAAAGAATATTTTAAGTTGGCATTGGATATGGAGCCCTCATACCTGCCCGCCAATGTGAATTTAGCGATTACAGCGCTTTATCTAGGAGAAATTTATGAGGCGCGAGCGGCTATAGAAAAAGCACGCCAATTAGCTCCTTTAGATTTGGACATTCAAGGTTTGCGAAGCGTGATTCTGTACGAAGAAGGAGCGCAATCACCGTATGTGGATATGTGGCCTTATGTCATCCGACAATTGGAAAATTTAGTCATTGAGCCAAATGTCCCGCTTAGTGTTCATTATAATATCGCTCGGCTCTTGGAAAAGAGAGGGCGCACGGGGGCTGATAAAATTTGGCAAAAGTTAGCTGCGGCTAATTTGCCGGCTCCGTATCAAAGCCTTGTTTGTGAAAAAACGGATTGTCCCTTAGCGCAGCCGAACAAATCTCCTCAAAAAAGTTGGGCATTACCAGTGGAACTGGGGGTTGATACAAGTGATAATAAAACGCTGCGTCAATGGCAAAAAAACGGTGATGTTAGATTGTATGATCTATACGAAGAAATCTACCAGCATGGCAGTGCCGAAGTTTTAGCCTTGGGCGAGCAGGTAGAAATGGTGGTGCTAAAAGCCCTTGAGAATATCACGATAGATGATTTAGCTGATTATTGTGAACAGCCATTGCGTCAACGTCGCGTGGTGAATGGGACGCTTTGGTCTTGTCATAATAACTGGACGGCATTGGTTGTTGATGAGAAGGTTAAGGAAGTTTGGATCGTTAAAAATTAAGAGTGCAAGGCGAGTGCCTTTTGGAGTCCAAGATTTATCTTGGACGAGCCGACATCCAAAATAAATTTTGGACTCCTACATTAGTACAAATAATATTGCTAATCCGATGATTAACTTGGCTCATTTATATGGTATATTGACGAGCATGGACGCTGTAAAATCCATAACCACATTTTCGAGCAACGGATTTATGCTCACATGATTTCCAAGTTCATGCGAACCCGATCAGGGGACATTAATGGTTTTGGCGGACCAGAGTATTTGACCGCTTATGGCTTGGATATAAAGCTTATATTACAACGATTTCAAGCCTTTATGCGATAAAAATATTATCAGCGGGATGTGAAATTTTTGGAACGCTAAAACGCTGGTACGGAGAGAAATATCATCAACGTGGTTTGCAACAGCTAAGTGATTATATGGATATTTACTCCCTAAAAAAGGGGTATCTACTGATTTATGATTTCAATAAGGGCAAAAGCTACAAAGAAGAACTGATTCAGTTTCAGGACAAAGATATTTTTGCGGTGTGGGTTTAGGTTTTAACATTTCAAACATCTCATTCAAGAAATACAGAGACCGAATTTGTCGATAACGCAGGTGCGAGCCGTTAAATCAAGATTTTTATTTTGCAGGAGAGCCTACATCACTGTTTGATGAAATATGGGAACTCTCAAGCTGGCTAGTGCAACAACTTATCAGTGTCTGGCAAACCATACTTAGCACTACGATAGTGATATTGCTGATAGGGTTGGCAGCAGAATTGGGTGGGCTAAACCGTCGTAAACTTTACACATTCAAGGCGTTGATGGTTATAATTAGTTAAGTTCAAAAAAAGGAGTCTAATGATGCCAAGTGCATTGATAAAAAAAATAGTGATACACAAATTTAGAGGCTTAAAAAAAACCAAGCTCTCTCAATTGAGACGAGTGAATTTAATTGGAGGTTCAAATAATATTGGTAAAACGGTTTTACTAGAAGCATTATTGCTAAACTGTGCGCCTACCGGTCAAAATGTGAGTTTACTAAAAAGATTAAGAGGGTTTGATACAGAACACGATAAAGAATTCCCTGAATATACTTGGGATAACTTTTTTTACAACCAGCAAAAACAGGAGCCGATTACCATTGTTTGTGCTTATGACGATGACAGAGAAATAACATTAAGCATTCATTGTGATGAATCCAAAGCCGATTTTGAATCTTCTCCTGAAGAAAACAATGTAACCGATTTAATCTCGGTTTCCAATTTTGAAACCACTCTCAAATCAACTTTACATTTTAACTACTTGATAGATGGTAAAAATTATCCGGTTTTGGCTTTAATATCCCATGCCAAAGGGATTACCGTTAACACTTTTAAAGTACTCACTCCGGTAAGCTATATGCCACCCTCTTATCAAAGAACCAACGCCTCTTTAGCGAAAGAATATGGCAAAGCGGAAAAAAGAAATAAGGCGGATTTAGTTTTAAAAGCCTTACAAATAGTGGATTCAAGCATTGAAGACATAAAAACCTCCGTCGTGGGTGGCATTCATCTTGAAGTCAAACGTCAAAATGGGCATTTTATGCCGTTATCCCTGTTTGGTGATGCGATTAAGAAGGTGACTAACATTGTTTTAAATTTAATCAATAATAAGAGTGCCGTTTTATTAATTGATGAAATTGAAAATGGGATACATCACACCGTACAACAAGCTTTTTGGGTATTCCTGTTTAAATTAGCCACCGAATTTGATGTACAAATATTTGCCACCTCTCACAGCGCGGAGATGATTCTGGCATTTGATAAGGTTTGCTTAATGTCAGCGCATAATGGAGCCTACTTTGAATTAAGGCGCAACCCAAGAACTGGTAATATTGTCGGAACAATTCATGAGCCTGACGTTTTAGACTATGAATTAAAACATGATAAGGCGTATCGCGGTGAGTAATTTATTAATTGTTGAGGGCAAAAGTGATCAGCCCTTTGTTGAAGCATTGACAAAACATCTAAATTTGTCCAATGTTGAGTTTGGTATCCCAATCTGCAAAATAGATGACTATGAATGTTTGCAAGGAGAGGGGGAGCTAGGAAAACAATTAAAGTCGTTAATCAACGATGTAAAAAATGGCCGAAAAGAAATCAGTAAAATCGGTATCATACTGGATATTGACAAAAATTGTTTAAGACAACGCATTAAGTTTGTCAATAGCCAATTAAAACAACTCAAGCGTCTTTTAGGCAAACAATATCGTATTGTAGACGCTGGACAGTTTATACCATTAACGGTGCCTACAGATGATGAAGATGATGAGGATCTTATCATAGAATTTGCATGTTATTTTATGAATGTTGATGGTGCTGGAGAGCTAGAAACCGTCCTAAAAGCGATAAAGGCAAAAGAATCTTTATATGCCGACTGTTTGCAAAATTGGAGAGATTGTCTCAAAAACCACAACCAAGAGATAAGTGATAAATTTTTTGATAAGCATTGGCTACATTATTACATAAGATATGACACTTGCTCTGATGAAGAACAGAGGTTAGCTGGTGATTATTGTGATGTTAGAAAATTAGATTATGTATTTAAAAATAAGCCAGACATTTTCAATTTTGACCATAAAGTTTTAAATGAATTGAAGGCGTTTCTCCTGATGTTTAATTAAACAATCGATCAATTTTTCTCTCAAACTCAGTTTGGAAATGACTTCCGGTGAGCTTGTTCAAATAACCCTCAACACAGGAGAAGTGAAAATAAATTTAACCCAGGCTACGCTCGCTGATTTATGATTTCAATAAGGGCAAAAGCTACAAAGAAGAGCTGATTCAGTTTCAGGACAAAGAGATTTTTGCCGTGTGGGTTTAGGTTTTAACATTT
>JBDLJY010000412.1:0-5353 GCA_039714115.1 Pseudomonadota bacterium
AGGCATCCTTATCAGGAGCTTCCAGCACCATTCATTTCTTGGAACTTCAAGGGCAGGTTTATTATCTGCCACCCACCACAGACCTTCAAGTTTTGGAACCCCAAAATCATCCCCTTTGTCTTTACAGACTTTTTTTATTCCATAAGCCAGAGGATATAAGGCTTCCACTTTGCTTGTAAATACATCACCGGCTGGCTCCCCCTTGCCCTCAATGGTCAAATATTTGGCAGCTCCAAATTCGACTATTTCCGGTTTTGTTCCTGCCTTGTAATAAGACTTGTATTCTTTTGCTAAATCTAGCTTTGCCATTTATTTCTCCTTAATGTATATAACGCCAAACCTCAGCCGACGCTCAACCGTTGAGCGGTCAGCAGGAGCGCCGTGTTAGGCTGCCCTTTGAATTCGCAGCATTTCATTGCCGCCCCGTTGCAATTCATAGCCAACTTTCTCCACGCTTACAATAAACCCCTTGGACTTGAGTTCCGAGACTAGAGGCTGAACATAAGGCGATACTTTCAACATAAGCGTCAGTAGCGGGAAAATGCGTACTTCCTCAGCCACACGGAGCATTTCAAGAACTGAAGCTCGGTGAAACTCATACGTAAAATGGTCTGAATACAGAAACAAGAAATGGGAGCAAACGGCAAGCTGGAATTGGTCATCTGCAAAGTCAAGCGCGGGCAACTCACCCACGACATAGCGCCCTTCGGTCTTTCCTCTTTCATAGTCGGCGACAAAGTGGCGCAGTACGGTCACCCGGTTTTCTTTCAAGTGCTCGGGCGATTTGTGATAGGACCAAACCCAGTCGTCCGGGGTGGACTTAACCTGCGCTATGATATCGTCAACTACAGAATAGAAACGTTCTTCAATTTCTTCAGCTTGAAAAAGATATAGCGGGTCAACGGAAACAACGGTCTTGCCTAGCGAAACCATCTCTGAATTAAAACTCGCCGGACCGTCGCCCACGCCGACGATGTTCTTTTGAAGGTCATCACCTGAGAGAGAAAACATGCTCTTGTATTCGTCCAACGAGCGACCGAAGGGAACGACCTTTTCTAGTTTCATTGCCATGCGATTCAGATTCCTTAGCAGTTTAACGCTACCCTTCAGCCGTCGCAGGCTGGAAGGGATAGTTATGTTTCATTAACCAGCCCCCACTCAAGAGCTTGGTTTTGGTTTTCAAATATGGCCATTGCTGTACTCATACGCTTAAAACCAAGTTTCATGTAAAAAGACTCTTTACCCGGGTATGAGTACAAAATGATTTTTTAGTCCATTTTGCTCGAACACTGTTTCATCTTGATGATAATAGAAATAGCAAATTAGCTTGGGACTGCTGGGTGTATCTGTCATTATATACAGATTTATCCAGTCATCATCACCGGTGGCAGACCAATAATATAATTTCCCATCGATTGTAATCTTGCGTTTATTCTTTTTGCTAAACATAGTATCACCGAGTCATAACGCTACCCATCAGCCGCCGCCTGTAGCGAGCGGAACGCCTTAACCCCTAAATCAGCCGAGCCAAAAAGCAGAGCTCCACGCACAGCTTTTTGGGGTCAGCTGAATTTGCCTTGTTATGCGTTAGTTAACATGTTTAATTTTGACCTCAGAAAACCAAATATCTCGCCACCGTTGAGTTTTTTCATGGTCGTTTAGCTCCTTAGGAGAAACCACTATTTCTTGCCCAAAGTTGGTACTCCTATCAACTGCCTTACTGTTGATTGCGGCATAAAGCTCGTCCTGCTTTTCATAGCAGACACCAACCAACACTCCGCATTTTTTACAAATAAGGAAATCAGCAATCCCACTACCTTGCTGGTACTTACTCAAGTTAGTTTCATTTTTTACCGATATTATCAACTTGCCGTTTTTATCCGATATGTACATAGCACCATGCTTACTACAAAACTCACAATCACATGCTCGTGGATTATATGAACTTGGTTCCAAAGCAATTTCCATCTCAAATTTAATATTTCCGCAATGGCAGCCGCCTATGGATTTATATGTTGTCATCTTTCCTTTTTTACGCATAGCATAAATAACGCCTCACCTCACCGGCAGCAAAAAGCAGAGCGAGAAACAAGTTGTGTTTTTTGCTGTCCGAGTATCTCTAGCGAATGTAGGGTGGAGTTACCATTTCATCATGGGTAACGGCTTTAATGGGTTTCTAAACCGCTCTCTTATTGTTAATTGAATCAATCTATTATGAAACCCTGCATTGGGAAACTCAATTTTGAGGTTTTTTATATAGGCTGTAGATAAACCGAATTTAACTATCCCCAACGATACATCAACCATCATCTCCAATAACGACTTTGTATTCCGCAAGAATTTCTTCAAGCAAGGGAATATGACTTCTGATTTTCATTTTACCTCCTTACTTGCAGTGCCTTATGCCATTGGTTTAACTGCCTCAATAGTTGCAGAAACTACATAATCTGCAATGTTACTATTAGGCGACCATTCACGTATAAATTCTCGACTTTCATCTTTTGGTTGGATTTCTATGGCATCAAATCCCGCGGTTTTCAGCATATTTTCAATTTCTTCTATTGAAGATGCGCCGCTCATACAACCGGTAAACAGAGCCATATCTTTTTTCACATCGTCCGGCAGCTCTGCTGTAGCAACAATATCTGAAATTGCTAACCGTCCACCCGGTTTCAAAACCCGAAAGGCTTCTTGAAACACTTGGTTTTTTTCCGGAGATAGGTTTATCACACAATTAGAGATAATCACATCAACAACACTATCGGCTACCGGTAAATTTTCAATTTCACCTAAACGAAAATCCACATTGTGGTAATTTGCCGCATTATGACGTGCTTTGCTAACCATCTCCGGGGTCATATCAACCCCAATTATAAGTCCAGAATCGCCAACTTCCTTTGCGGCCAGAAAACAATCAAAACCACCGCCACTGCCTAAGTCAAGAACAGTTTCACCAGATTTTAATGAAGCTATAGCTTGAGGGTTTCCACATCCTAAGCCCATGTTGGCTCCTTCTGGTACGTCAGTTACATCTTGGTCAGTATAGCCTAGTACAATTGAAGTTGCTTGTGCGTTTGTAGCAGAATCACCACAACAAGAAGTTGTAGAACATCCACATCCGGAATTATCTGATTCAGCAACTTTTCCATATTGCTCACGAACAGCATGACGGATTTTGTCATTGTTAATTTGATTCATTTTTGTATCCTTATGATGTTAATAACTTGCTTACATATAGACGAAGATATCAAAAAAAGGACGCAAATTATCTGAAATATTTTATCAACAAAACTTACAATTTTTATCTTTTACCGAATAATCAATGATTTGCTTGCTTTTATTGATTTCTAATTGACAACAATCATAAAGCATTGTTTTTAGCATAGTTCTTCCTCTTTGGACTCGTGATTTTGCACCTGATAATGATATATTTTCTTGCTTGGCAACTTCTTTCTGAGTTTTGCCCTCTATTTCAGAAAGCTGAATCGCCAAACGATATTTTTCCGGTAAATGATTAATCATCGGAGCAAGACACGAGGACAATTCTTGCCTTATTATTTCTTCTGTGTCAATTTGAGTTGGCTCTACTATCCAATCTGGTAGTTCTGTTTCAATTTTACTAGTTCGATAGTAATCAATAATTGTGTTTCTAGTGATTTGATATAGCCAGCTTCTTAATTTTCTCGGTTCATCTAGCATATCAAATTTAGTATGTATTTTTATAAATACTTCCTGAAGAATATCTTCTGCAATAAAGCTATCACTTACTCTGCTTTTAATAAAACAGAGTAATTTCTCATGATATTCTATCCAAATATTTTCGGTTTTATTCATACGACATTCTTTTTTAAGTACTGAACCATAAATTTTCAGGTATTTTAAACAACGAATTCCAGAGGTGTTACCCCTGGCTATAATATTTTACCCCGTTGGGGTAGCTGGTTTAGTGATTACCCCAAAGGGGTAAAATATTATAGCCAGGGGTGGCACCCCTGGAATAATTCAGTTTAAATACCTGAAAACTTATGCTTCGGTACTTATGGTTCTGTTTTGATGATTTCCGGAATGAAAAACAGCGGGTAAATAAGCAAAAACAGATTAGGCACCCACCATAAAATATCAAAATCACTACGAAGAACCCAAAATACGATAGCTTGTAATCCAGAGCAAAATGTTAGCACAAGGGAAATCAATGCTAAATATTTCCAGTACTTATTTTTTGCTTGCCATAACCACAAACTTGCTAAACCTGTCCCTGAAATAAACAAATCAAGAGGTAAAAACGACCAATTCCATGCAACTAAAATTGGGTTATTATAATCTTTGAACAAGTATTCCTTTGGAATAAAATTCAGTAGTGTAATCAACCAATAGATAATAAATCCAAAATCAACGACTAAGAAAAAGTATTTTAATTTATTCATTAAAAAATATCATCAATATACATAACGATTACGCTCAAAGCGGTCAGGTACAGCGCCTTGTTAGGCGATTTCATTTGTAAGCAAGAATAACCTCGGATGGAAATAGCATTTGCTGGAAATATTCTCTGACTTCAACCTTGAAACCATGCTGTTGTAATCTCTCCGTCAATTTAACGCCTCGACACCCGCCCATGGTTTTAGGAGATATATTATAAACAAAGTCGTATAGCTTACTTCCAAAACGTTCGCCTTCCGTCATATTTACCAAAATGAGTTTCCCATCATCCTTCAAAACCCTTTTGAATTCCGCTAAAATTGTGTTCATGTCTTTAAACGGAATAAGGTCAAACATGTAGTTGTTCACCAGAGTATCAATTGATTCGTCCTCAACACTCAAATCAAAGGCAGTTCCTACATCCAAAGAATAATTTGCTTCTGAAAGTTGGCTGACTCGCTTTTTAGCCTTTTTGAGCATCCCTTGTGATAAGTCAATACCAATATTTACGCCATTTGGATTTCTTTTGACAATTTCATAAAATGCCAACCCGGTTCCAACGGCAACTTCCAGAATAATTTGACCGTCTTTGATTTCAGCAAGCTCAATCGCCCTGTTTCTGGCGTGAGATTCTGTCAATTTTCCCCAAATATCATAAATAGGGGCAATTTTGTCATATACTGAGCCAATCTTCTCCTGTGAAACTCTTGCATCTAGTACTCTCTTTTTTTGATGGCAGCAAGTAATGCCACAGCATGACAATGATATGTCCATGGTTTTCTCCTATTTGTTGTTGCGCCTAACGACTAAGCTCACCGGTCAAAGTGCAGAGCGATCAAGCACCCAACACCTTTGATTGTTTGTAAAACCAAGATGCTCATAATATGAATTGGCAGTTGGAGCAGCAATTAATATTAATTTGCATTTTGAACCT
>JBDLJY010000413.1:0-5341 GCA_039714115.1 Pseudomonadota bacterium
AACGATTTTTCACGATTGATTAGCTCTGAGCATGTGGAGCAAGCGGTACAAACCCTGACTATGCGACGGGATACGCATATTGATAGCTTGATGGAACGCATAAAAGAAACAGGAGTTCAACAAATCGTTGAACAGATGATACTCGGAGAGACTGAAAAATACGATTGGCTGGATGATGATTATCAATATGTGCTTGATCTTGGGTTGCTCAGAGAGGATGAGGAGAAAGGGCTGGTGCCATCGAATCCAATCTACGATGAAGTCATTATTCGTACCCTAACCGCCGGATCGCAAATGGAATTGAAAAAACGCAAGTTTCCGCCCGCTGCCCCCGCCTATTTGGTAGAGGGGAAACTTGATATGAAACGATTGCTCCAGGATTTCCAGCAAACGAAGTAACGGAACGTTCATTTTGGCGAGAAAACAGCGAGATATGGGCTAAACGGTATCAATATCAGGAAGCCGCTCCTCATTTGATTTTGCAAGCCTTTTTACAACAGGTGGTGATGACTGGCGGGCGTATTTCACGGGAATTGGCGGGTGGTAGAGGAAGTCTGGATTTGTGTGTACACTATGAAGCAATGCCAGTATGATAAACCCCTAAAATTCAGACCTGCCAGGTATCCCAAACATGGCACGTTGTAAATTAAATGAAAAATTAACCTGACAGGTTTTTGACACCTGTCAGGTTTGTCTTAACTTAATGGCATTGACACTATGAAGGGGGTAAATATCCGATAGAGTTAAAGCTGCGCTACAGCAACAAAACTTATCAAGAGGGAAAAGAACAGTTGGCGGGCTATATGGATCAATGCCAGTATGATAACCCCCCCAAAAGAAGACCTGCCAGGTTTCCAAAACATGGCAGGTCGTTGTAAGTTAAGGTAAAAATTAACCTGACAGGTTTTTGACACCTGTCAGGTTTGTCTTAACTTAATGGCATTGGCTATATGGATAGGTTAACTTGTCAGGAAGGTTGGCTGATTGTATTTGATCGGCGGAAAACGCCTAAATGGGACAAGAAGATTTTTTGGAAAACGAGTAAGCTAGGTGGGAAAACTATTCATATTGTGGGTTGTTAGAGAAAAGGTTTTTGCCCAAATCAAGAAGTCGATTCAGACGGAGAGATATAAGGATGTCAACACAATGACTATGCGGCATGTACATTTTGGCTAAAGGGACCAACACCCCCGAGGTTGATAAGAAATCCTATTTTTTTAAAAAATAGGATTTCTCATGACTATAGGCATCCTAAATCATTTGTAAATTGCTTGGCATCCACATCAGTCATTTTTTTTATGACCAGCTCTCACACTCGAAGGAGGAAATGGTAAATATGCCCTCTCAATTAATAGATAAATTTAACAGAAAAATCACCTACGTCCGTATGTCAGTGATAGATCGTTGCGATTTTCGCTGCGTTTACTGCATGGATGAAAAAATGACTTTTCTGCCCCGCGCACAAATATTGACTTTGGAAGAATTAGAATGGCTAGGACGTGCGTTTGTCGAGTTGGGCGTGACTAAAATCCGTATTACCGGAGGCGAACCGCTGGTACGCCAAAATATTTTGAAACTGTTTCAAGGACTTGGCAGCTTAGAGGGTTTAAAAGAATTGGTGCTGACAAGCAATGGCTCACAACTGGTCAAAATGGCGCAACCGCTCAAAGAGGCTGGCGTTAAACGTATTAATATCAGTCTCGACAGCTTAAAGCCTGATCGTTTTAAAAAAATGACTCGTATCGGTAAACTCGATGTGGTGTTGCGTGGTATTGAGGCTGCCCTCAAGGCGGGATTTAAACGTGTCAAACTCAACGCGGTGATTTTAAAAAACCGTAACCATGATGAAGTGACTGATTTGGTGCAATTTGCTATCGAACATGACATTGACATCACCTTTATTGAGGAAATGCCCTTGGGCATGATTGGTGAACATGATCGTGCAGAGGCGTTTTATTCCAGTGCCCAAATTCGTCAAGATCTTGAAGAGTCATTTACTTTACTGCCAAGCGCAGAAACTACTGCGGGGCCATCTAGGTATTATAGAGTCATAGATACTAATACTCGCGTCGGCTTTATTTCTCCGCACAGTCATAATTTTTGTGACACTTGTAATCGGGTGCGCGTGACGACGGAAGGCCGCTTGTTGTTGTGTTTAGGACAAGAACATTCTGTGGACTTGCGGCGCGTGATACGCGCTAATCCGGGTGACTTCGTTCTGCTGAAACAGGCTATTATCAAGGCTATGGCAATTAAACCTAAGGGCCACGATTTTGAGCTTGATGATCAGCCTCAGATTTTGCGATATATGAATGCGACGGGCGGTTAATTAATTATGCCTTATCAACCAGAAATGACAGATGCCGGATTAAGTCCAATTCATGCAGTGACTGCCTTGGATGAACTGGGGCAAGTTCGCGCGGTGCAAGTTGCTGGCGAGGCACCGCTAACGCTATTTGTCGATGAGCGCAAAATTGTGACTTTGATGACTTTGGGCAGTTATCCAGAAGCTTTAGCAGTTGGCTATTTAAGAAACCAACATTTAATCAAGGCGTTGCGTGAAATCAAATCAGTCCAAGTCAATTGGGAAACCGAAACGGTTAAGGTTAATACCGGAGATAAAAAAATAGGCTCTAAGGCTATCACAAGCGGTTGTGGTCAAGGTGCTGTATTAAGTATCAGTGAGTTACCGGCTATCCAGCTAGCCAAGGTGACAATTAAGCAGTCATTGATTTATGCACTTTTGCGGGCATTAGCACAATATAATAAAATTCATCGCCAAGCTGGGGGAGTACATGCTTGTGCTTTATGTCAAGGTGTAGAGATTCTCGCCTTTGTTGAAGATGTTGGACGACACAATGCTGTTGATGCTATTGCCGGATTAATGTGGTTGCAGGATTGGTCAAGTGACGACAAAATCTTTTACACGACGGGACGTTTGACTTCGGAAATTGTGATGAAAGTCGCACATATTGGCATTCCGGTATTACTCTCGCGCTCTGGTGTTACTCATAAGGGCATTCAAATCGCACAAGAATTTGGTATTATTTTGATTGCTCATGCGAAAGATCAACGTTTTCTCGTGTTTAACGGGGATGTGATTTTTGATGCGTGTCCAGCCCGCCCAAGATAAATCTTGGACTCCAAAATACCGGCACTTGGAGTCCAAAATTTATTTTGGACGGTTTATCATAATGGCATTGACTCAACACGCGCAATTAGAGAACGGACGCATCATTGAATACTTCCCCGAAATGATAGGGGAGGGCACAATGAAAGAGGTTTATTTTTCTAAGGATAGAGAGTTCGTCCTTTGTTTTTATAAAGGCGACATCAACAAAACGCTGCGTCTATTGCGCCTACAAAAAATCCTCAATGAATTTAACCCAAGCGTTAGTGATTATTGGAATAGGCTATTTTGTTGGCCTACCGGCATTATCGTTAAACCCAAAATCGGTGTGATGACACCGGTTTATCCAAGTAACTACTTTTTTGCATCAGGGCGTTGGAAGGGCAAGGAAAAAAAAAGCCGCTGGTTTGTTAGCCCAAAATTGCGGCAATATTTGCCAAAAGAGGCGCAAGGCAATTGGATTAATTATTTTAAGATTTGTATTCTTTTGGCACGCGCCATCAGGCGTTTACATTTGGCGGGTTTAGCGCATTCTGATTTGTCCGATAACAATGTTTTAATCGATCCCTCCAAAGGGGAGATGATTATTATTGATATTGATTCTCTCGTGGTGCCGCAGATATTTCCGCCCGATGTGGATGGTACGCCCGGTTATGTCGCGCCAGAAGTGCTTGCTACCGCGGCGGATGCTCCGAAAAGACAATTTGCTAGTATTCGCACCGATCAACATGCGTTGGCGGTGCTGATTTATGAATATTTGCTCAATCGCCATCCGCTACGAGGCCCAAAAATTCATTCTACCCGTTCTGCGGAAGAAGATGAGCAATTAAGTCTGGGGAAAAAGGCTTTATTTATTGAACATCCCTTGGATAGTTCAAATCGTCCCAAAGAAGGTCTTAAAGTGCCGGTGACTGCCCTTGGTTCAACACTTACTGAACTTTTTTATAAAACTTTTATCACTGGATTACACGCGCCTTATGAGCGAGCGAGCGCGTATGAATGGGAAAGTGCTTTGATTAAAACGTGGCAGATGCTACATCCTTGTCCTAATCCAAATTGTTCGCAGCAATGGTTTGTGGTGATACCGGAGCAAAAGCAGATACGTTGCCCGTTTTGTCATACTCCGATCAGTTTGCCTTTTCCTATTTTAACAATACGCTCACAAAAGCGGCTGGGGCAATTGGTTGTTTATGATGGACAATGTTTGTTTAAGTGGCATGTATTTGATAATATTTTTCCCAGCCCGGAGGCGGATAGAACGCCTCAAGCTTATTGCGCCTTTTATCAGGGGAAATGGTTGTTGATTAATCAAGCCTTAAATTCTCTGATTTCGCCCAGTGGTAATCGGGTTGATATTAATAAAGCGGTGGAATTAAGGGCGGGGACACAAATACGTCTTTCTCAAGAAGCGCATGGGTGTATTGTCGAGGTTAGCATAATCAATGGTTCAATGCCATATTGTGGCGGGCAACCATAAAGGATTGCCCCTACAGGAACCGTGATTTTCCGTAGGGGCATACCCTATCGGGTTTGCCCGTCACGATATGGCATTGGGTGCAAATTGGATACCAACATGCTCAAAAGCGACAAATCTGTTGGTCTCATTGGAGACTTTAAAATTTTAATCGGGAGCGGCAAAGGGTGTGGGATTCGTTTGACGAGTGAAGAAGTGCCTGAGATTGCTAAAAAACATGCCATTCTCAAGCGTGTCCGTGACCGTTTATTTATTCAAGATCTTGGCTCAAATGCGGGGACATTCCTTGATGGTCGTCGTTTGCCCAAAAAGATGTGGGAAGAAATTGTGCAAAAGGCGGTTGGTCATAATAAAATTAAATTAGGCCAAACGCCCATCGGTATCAATACCCAACTGTTTAGAGGGCGCCTCCGCGTCGGGATAGAAACAACGGCCTTATATTATAGAGTTTCCGATAAATTGATTTGTAATGGGGCTTATATACGGGCGAAGCCTGGGACGATGACAGCGATTATGGGGCCCGCCGGCTGTGGTAAGAGCACTTTACTTGACTTGGTTAACGGTTATCGCACTCCCACCAGCGGCAAAGTTTTTGCCATTAGAGATAAAGAGCCTATTAATGTCCATGAAGATTATAGGAAAGTGCGAGAGTGGCTCGGTTATTTGCCACAAGATGATGTGATGATACCCGAATTGACCGTTTATCAGTCTTTAAATTATTGTTTAAGACTCCAATT
>JBDLJY010000414.1:0-5292 GCA_039714115.1 Pseudomonadota bacterium
TCTCCACATTTCAAATGCTAGTAAGAGCCAAATTCGATTCACATCCACCGGACTCCCACTTTTGAACTCATTCACTGTAGATTTAACCAATTTTGGGTCCAAAATCCCGGACTGATGGATGCGATCATTATTTAAGTAATGATCAATTAATCCTGATAACTCACCACTCAACCACTTTTTCAACGGAATGCTGAAGCCTTGTTTAGGCCGTTCAATTAATTTGCGAGGCACGTATTTATAGAGTAATTTACGCAAAATATGTTTGCTTCCATAAGTTCCTTGGCGCAAATGCAACGGTAACCGAAATGCAAATTCAGCAATGCGATGATCCAATAGGGGTTCACGTCCCTCCAAACTGACTGCCATCGTAGCTCTATCCACTTTCGTCAGTATGTCACCGGCTAGGAAATATTGAAAATCCCAAAGCATCATTTGCTCTTCAAAACGACCGGAATAAAAGCTAACCGGTTGTCGCAGGGGTTTATACCCACCCACCAATCTATCCACTTCCGGTGTTAACCAAATGGACCAAGCAAGATTAAATACTTCAGCAGAATTTACTTCCGGCAGTGAGGCTGCCAGCTTGACAATACGATCAGTTAGCTTATGTGATACTAAGCCTAATTTTTGGCTACTACTCATCCAACGGAAAGCAGTATTCATAGTATTTCTAGATATTTTATGAAGTGCCACGCGGCTTAGTTTCCTTAGCCAATAGGGTAAACGAGAAATCCTCTCAATTCTGTGTGGTAAAACATCGTAATGGCTATAACCACAGAATAACTCATCACCACCATCAGCAGACAAGATCACCTTCACATTTTCACAAGCGACTTGCGAAATCATAAATGTTGGAAGCCCTGAAGAATCACCAAAGGGTTCGTCGTACAATTTGGACCAACGTGGCAATATATCTCGTGCTTGGGTTACATCTAAAATACGCTCGGTGTGATACGTTCCAAGATGCTCTGCAATTTGCTTTGCCCATGGTGATTCATCAAACTTCTGTTCATTGAAACCAATAGTAAAGGTATGAATCTGTTGTCCGGTATGTTTCTGCAACAGGGCTGTTACTAATGAAGAATCAATCCCTCCTGAAAGAAATACCCCCACCGGTACATCCGCCATCATGCGATAACGAAAAGCATCAATCAACAGTTCTTCCAATTGTTCTGCTAATTCATCCTCAGAACCTTGCAGTGGCCCTTTTTCTACAGCATTTAAAATTGACCAATAAGGGCGTACTACCGGTTCCTTCCCTACCCGTAGTTCCAGCCAGTCTCCGGGAGATAACTTTTTTACCAGACGATAAATGCTACGAGGCGCACAAATATATCCGTACTGAAAAAATTCCCCCAATGCCTGATGGTCAATCTCTGGTTGCCAATGTCCATAAGCACGAAGAGCTTTCAATTCTGAGCCAAACCAGAAAACCCGACCATCCCAACCATAATAAAGCGGTTTTACACCTATCCGATCCCTGAATAGACATAATCGTTGCTCATGCTCATCCCATACCGCAAAAGCAAACATCCCAATAAAGCGATGAACGCATTCCGTATTCCACTCTTGGAACGCGGCAAGAACTACTTCTGTATCTCCATGTCCTCTGAAGCCATAACCTTTTTTTTCTAAATCGTGGCGGATTTCTCTGAAATTGTAAATTTCACCGTTGAACACCAAGACATAGCGTCCATCATTCGATATCATCGGCTGATGACCGTGTTCGCTGAGGTCAATAATTGATAGACGGGCATGTCCGAGGCCAACACCATGATTATTTGTCCAAACGCCACTATCATCAGGTCCTCTATGATGAAGCCTAGTGACGGCATTTGATAAATCCGTTGGGAGTCTCTCAATATGGCTTCGCTGACACCAATATCCTGTTATTCCACACATGAAAAATATTTACCTTCTATTCCCAAACCTTAATATACTTCTTAGCAATTTTTATATGAGAATGCACATTCTCAGCATATATTCGAGAATGATATCCCATTTCTAAAAGATTATGTCTATTTTCTATTAAACTTTCAATCTTAGAAACAATATCATTCACATTTTGTGTTATATTAATAATTGGACTTGAATCTATTTGGTATTCGTTTAAATACTCAGGCTCACATCCACCCAAGACAATTTTTCCCATAGCTAGACTGTACAAGGCATTCATGCCAGGCGTGTAAGCAAAGGTTTGATCTACAATCACATTAACATTTCTAATCAACTTCTGATATTCTTTAAAAGGCATTCCACCCTTTATAATACATTCCACATCATTTGGGTACTTTTCTTTCAGAAGAGAAAAAGCTTTTTTTATGTATCTTGTTCCCTTAAATCCTTCACGGTTTAATCCATGAAAAATAATGAGTTTTCCTTTTAGCTTATTTTCAGTATACTGAATTTTATTTACATTAATTGGTAAGGGGATTGTAGGTAATAAATTGGATAATTTTTCATAACCAATTCTGTACTCGTAAGATATTGGAATGATTCCATCAACATGATTGGCTACCGATGTATTCCACCTCAACGTAGAACTTTTTTCCCAAATACAATCTTTACCTCCATTATCATACTTCTTCCAGTCGTCTAGTGGAGTGTACTTCAAACGGTACCTAGACTGCCAATAGAAAGAATTATCGCTTGCACTAAGCATAAACGACTTTTCATTATGTTTTAGTAAGTATTTAATAAGGAACTTATTGTACCAAAGCCCTAATCTTCTTGGGAAAATGAAGGGGTTAATTAACTGAACTACATCAAATCCTGACAGGTGCTGTAATTTTATTACTGGTTTAATATAACGATCTATTTTTCCTAATATGCCAGGATAGCAACTAGATAAATCAATATCTCTACCACCAATTTTTTTCCATTCATCTCCTGATGAGGCTAAGTTTACATCTACACCTAACTCCAGTAAACCTTCTTTTAAGTTTTTATGTAAACCACTAAATTCACCACATAATAATACTTTCATATATTGACCTTTCACCTACTTAATGAATTACCTGAATAAAATAGCACGGTTCTAAATTTCCAAATCATAAACAATAAAAACAAGAAATAATTGAGTGTATATGCATAAGTCGTGCCGACAAGTCCATACATATCAATAAATATGATATTAAGAATAACAAATGTTGATATGAAAAATATTTCAGAAAATATAAAAAGCTTTGTCATCGCTTTAGCCAACATTTGATAAGCGATTAACCAACTTATAATTTTTATTACATCTCCAATTAGCTGCCATAAAAATAGTTCTTTCATGGGTGCAAAATCTTCGGTAAAAAGCAATGCCACCACCCAATCCTTCAGTAGGAAGATACTCGTAGCCATTAGTACTACAATAGGCATTATTATTTTTAACCCATATAATAATTCTTTCCTAATTTCAGATTTTTTTTGCAATTCTGATAAACGCGGTAAATAATAGACTGACAAAGTCATTGTGATTAACATTAAATAAATATCAGAAATTCTCACTACGCCTTGCCAATAACCTGCCTCTGCCCAAGAAAGATGTTCACCAATATAATTTCTAACCACAATTTTAGAAACTGGCGCCAGTAAAGCTGAAGTCAAAGCCATTAGTGCAAATTTTCCTAATTTAATTAAAGATTCTTTATCTATAGGGGCTAAAAATAAGCTATATTGAAACCACGGACTTTTTACTACAAAAAATAAGGTGACAAAAAAAACGATACTTTGGTTAATAGTTGCGGCAAGTAAAGCACCAAAGACACCATAATAAACGGCCAGTAATGATGTAATTACCAGTGAAACTAAAGAACCTGAAATATTTGACAATACAAATTTTTTGATTTCTTTCTGTCCATTCAAAATGGATAAAAGCAATGTACTCAGTACAAAAAATAGTAAAGTAAAAGCTAATACTATGATAATGTAAGTGTACTTATCTGTATCAAATAAAATAGACGACCAAAAACTTGCTCCCAGCAATAAAATTATTGAAATTAACAAGCTTACCCATAATGATATTTTAAATGCTGTGCTAATCAATCGCCTCTTTGTTTCTTCGTCTTCTCTATATTCTGCTAAATATTTTACCACTCCAGCCGAGGTTCCGCCTTGTCCAACGGTAGTGACAATAGACAAGAAATTTTGCAATTGCCCCAGAAGTGCTAAGCCGGTAGGACCAGCATAAACGGCGATCACTTTAACAATAACAAACCCAGAAAGAATTTTTATTATAGTTGATATTGCGGTGAGAATAGATGTTTTAATTAAAGTCATAAATACAAATATTTACCAAATACGTTACAAACCTTTGTGTGCAAGCAATACTTAACCAAAGTTTACGCAGGCCAAGATACTAGAAATAACTTGCTCAATTTCTGGCTGAGCGAGTTGAGGAAACATCGGCAGACTGAGTATTTCACGATGTATTGCTTCAGAAATAGGAAAATCTCCTTTTTTCATATTAGCGTAAGCTGGCTGTAGATGGGGTGGTATCGGGTAATGAATCATCGTGCTAATGTTTGCATCCCGTAGTTTCTGCTGGAGTTCGTCACGTCGTTGGCTACGAATGACAAACAAGTGCCAAACTGGCTCTGCCCAATCAGGTAGAAAAGGTAAAATGAGAGCCGGGCTGTTAGCTAAGCCTTCTTGATATTGTTGGGCAATTTTTCGCCTACGCTTATTCCAAGTATCCAGATATTTCAACTTGACCCGTAAAAAAGCGGCTTGCAAAGGGTCAAGCCGTGAGTTAAATCCTTGCATTTCGTTATGATATTTTACCCTAGAACCATAGTTACGCAATACACGCACTTTTTCCGCTAGCGTGTCATCATTTGTTACGACGGCACCAGCATCACCTAAAGCTCCGAGATTTTTGCCGGGGTAAAAACTAAAACCGGCGGCATCACCTAAACTACCGGTACGTTTGCCTTTGTAAGTTGCGCCATGTGCTTGAGCGGCATCTTCAATGACTTTCAGGTTATAGTGCCGGGCAATTTCAAGGATTGGCTCCATTTCAGCAGGTTGACCGTAAAGGTGTACTGGCATGATGGCTTTAGTCTGTTTGCTAATCGCGGCTTCAATTAGTGTTGCGTTTATGTTATATGTTTGTTCATTGGGTTCAACCGGCACTGGTGTTGCGCCAGTATGAGAAACGGCTAACCAAGTGGCAATATAGGTATTGGCAGGTACAATCACCTCATCACCGCTGCCAATGCCATAAGCACGTAAAATTAAATGCAGCGCATCCAGTCCATTGCCAACGCCAATGCAATGCTTGGCTCCACAATAGGTTGCGAATTC
>JBDLJY010000415.1:0-5280 GCA_039714115.1 Pseudomonadota bacterium
CCGCTCAGCTCCTTAAGCTCCACACAACTGATAAACACCGTCCAGCACAGATTTTTTATTTAAAAATCAATTATTTGTCCTTAACTTAATGGCATTGAGGTTTTGGATACCTGGCAGGTCTGAATTTTAGGGGTTTATCATACTGGCATTGTCCCAGCGCGTGGGAACCAGAAAAGGCTAAGCTGTTGAGCAAACCTCAAGCTCTCTTGAAATTTGCTCCGCCCCCTTAAAATCAGATTCATAAAGGTGGGCAGCCGCAATTATCACCGTCAATCCACCCCGATTGACTTTTAACCCCTTTTCGTTTAAGCGGGAGAGCATCAGACGTTGAAGTTCATACAATCCTTTAAAATTGCCGTGAGAATGCCACACATTTTGGGAGCGAAACTGGGCAAAAAAATGCAATTGTCCACCACGTATCAGGGGCAGAATGTGAGTTAAGCAAGCCATACGTTTTATACCGGGTTGGATTTTTTGTTCCCACTCAAGTGGGTGTGACAAGTTAATGACAACGGACTTTGAGTCTGGGCGTTTAATGAGCCGTTCAATCGCAGCTTTAAATTGATCGCCATAAGGATTAATGAAAATGCGATAACCGTAGCTGCCGCCCAGCTCTTTGTCAATTTCGGGGGAGAGCACTTTTTTCACATACTGTGCCTGCCGCGCCATATCCATCAATGGATGTACGTCTTCAAAGTCCGCATATGGGGTAAAATAAATAGTCACCCCAAACTGTTCTCGAATCTCTTGCCCGTCATCGACACCCGTTGTACCGTTATTAGTAAATGACACATAACGAGCCCAAACGTCACCCAAGAAATCACCGTCGATTTTTTGTCCAATACTGTCCATCGCAACCTACATTGTCATACGACTTACGTCATGAGGCGCGTATTTTAGCTTTAGATTTTTAAACCTGTCAATGAAAATTGTGTTAAATAACAGTAGGTTAAATTTAACAGGGGTTATTTAACAATCTATCCTCCCTTATTCAGCCGTAGAAGGCTACGGCTGGCGGGTAGTCTAAACGTATTGATTGTTAAAGATGGCGATTTCCATTTAACATGTTAATTAACATCCCTTGCTCCGCTCCATTCCCGAAACAACGGCAATCCTGTATTGAAATCGCATTTAAAAAAATGCTCCGGTGAGTCTATGTGTTAAGGCGGAGCAACGACTAAATATATATTGGGATAGATTAGGTGTGCTAAAGCTCCTACTAAAATCTCTTCACTGTATGCTCTCAAAGCCAAAGTAATCCATCCTACACGTATATTCTTAACTTAATGGCATTGATTTTCTAGATAGGCTTTATTTTGGCTCTTATAATATATACATTGTAAGATATTCAATATAAGCGACTAGGATTAGTGATGCCAACGAATCAATTTGCACAACTGGTTGATGACTACTTAACACGCGAAGCTACCAAACTTGAGGCTATAGCATCTGAGATTGGAATCTGCCGCCAAACTCTTTCAAGTTGGAGAAGAGGTAATAGGGCTCCCAGATGTAAAAATGTACTAAAATTTGCTCAGCTACTGGGTTTAAACGGTACGGAAACCGAAGAATTATTAAAAGCTGCTGGATGTGACGACTCATCCCCGCCGGATAATGCCTTGGCGCGACAAGACTTAGCTGAAATGCCCGATCTCCCCGTTTTATACGGGCGCACCAAAGAATTGGAGACGCTAACGCAATGGAGCATCACATGCCGCCTCGTTGCCATTTTAGGAATAGGCGGTATTGGCAAAACCGCGCTGGCTGCAAAACTGGTAAAAGACATTCAGAATCAATTTCAATATATTATCTGGAAAAGTCTCCGCGAAGCCCCACCCGTCAAAAATCTTTTGGCAGATGCGATCAAATTTTTGTCTAATAATCAGGAAATTGATTTACCAGACTCCCTTGGCAAGAGCATCACGCGACTGATTTATTATTTAAACCGCTCACGCTGTCTTTTGATACTGGATAATTTCGAGTCTATTTTCCAAACGAATACTCACGTCGGAGCATATCTAAAGGGATATGAAGGCTATGATGATTTGATTAAGCGTGTCAGCGAATCCAGCCATCAAAGTTGCTTGGTACTCACCAGTCGGGAAAAGCCAGTCGAAGTCGCACTGTTTGAAAGTAGTTTAATAGCCATGCCCTCATCAAAGCCACTGCCAAGGATTATATAAGAGAAACTCAAATCCGTCTTATTCTGGATGCCGTTAAGGATAGGCTAATTGCGAGAGGGCAAGCGCGTGTTGAAAAGCGGCTCAAACAAATCCTCTCAACTTTGCAAAAGGAATCACTACCCGGCTATGCAACGGGCAATATTTTCAATCTACTACGCCAAATGGACATTGAATTAAGCCGCTTTGATTTTTCCAAATTAGCGGTTTGGCAAGCCTATCTCCAAGGATTAGATTTACATAACATCAATTTTGCTCAGGCTCACTTTAAGAAATCGGTTTTTACTCAAACTATTGCCAGTGTTTTATCAGTGGAATTGAGCCCCGATGGGCAATTTTTGGCGACTGGGGATACCAATCACGAAGTACGTTTATGGGATGTAGAAAGCGAGGAAATTATTAAAGTTTTTCATGAACATGATAATTGGGTTTTTTCATTAGCTTTTAGCCACGATAGTCAGTTGTTAGCCAGTGGTAGCCAAGATCACACGATAAAAATTTGGAAGGTTGATCAAGGACAGTGTATAAAAACCCTATCGCATGGTAGTTGGGTACGTGCGGTGGCTTTTAGTGCGGATGGGCGACTTGCGAGTGTTGGTGGTGATAACTTGGTCAAAATATGGGATATTTCAGAAGGCGAATGTATTAAAACCTTGTCAGGACATACCAATAGGCTACAAGCAGTGGCTTTTAGCCCTAATGATGAAATGTTGGTCAGCGGTGGAAAAGATTGCACGGTAAGAGTCTGGGATATTCGTCATGAAGAACCGCTACTTCATTTTTTACCGGGGCATAATGGTTGGATACGCACGATTGCCATTAGTCCCGATGGTCAAACCATCGCTAGTGGTAGTTATGATAATACGATAAAAATCTGGGCGTTGCAGACAGGTGAATGTCTTAACACTTTAGAAGGGCATACTGATAAAGTGCGTTCGGTGGCATTTAGTCCTGATGGACAAACGCTTGCCAGTGGTAGTTATGATTCAACCATTCGGTTATGGAATGTGCAAACAGCTCAATGTCAGAGCGTGTTACAA
Organism: Pseudomonadota bacterium; assembly: GCA_039714115.1. Classification (GTDB taxonomy): domain Bacteria; phylum Pseudomonadota; class Gammaproteobacteria; order Beggiatoales; family Beggiatoaceae; genus Thiomargarita. Next base: position 3,221 of record JBDLJY010000415.1, read on the forward strand.
GGGCATACTGATTGGGTCAATGCCATTAAGTTAAGGACAAATAATTGATTTTTAAATAAAAAATATGTGCTGGACGGTGTTTATCAGTTGTGGGGAGCTTAAAATGATGGTTTCGGGAAATCCGCTCCGCTCCATTCCCGAAACAACTGAATAAAATCAATATTTTAAGCTTAACTTAATGGCATTGACTGATTGGGTATGCTCAATCGTCTTTAGTGCTGATGGTCAAATCCTAGTGAGTGGTAGTAATGATCAAACCATAAGGAAATGGGATATCAAAACGAGACACTGTCTTAAAACCTTACAGGGTTATGTGAATGAAACCTATTCAGTGGCTTTTAGTCCTGATGGGCAACAGCTAGCCAGTGGCAGTGGTGATCATAGGATAAGAATTTGGAATCTACAGAATCAGCAATGCCTTAAAACCTTGCAGGGACATAAAAGTTGGGTGCGTTCAGTGAATTTCAGTAATGATGGGAAAACCTTAGTTAGTGCTAGTGAAGATAAAACGGTGAAAATCTGGGATGTCAATACGGGACAGTGCCAAAAGACTTTGAAAGGACATACGAATTGGATACATTCAGCGGTTTTTAACCCCAATAATACAAAAATAGTCAGTGGTGGTGGGGATAGCACAGTAAAGATATGGCGTGTTTCTGATGGTGAATGTCTTAATACTTTGCGACATCCTGACAAAGTGCGTACAGTTACCTGTAGTCCGGACGGTTATTGGTTGGCAACTGCCAATGATGATAAAACCATCAGACTTTGGGATATTAACAACGGTAAGCTTATCAATAAATTAGAAGAGCATACTGATCGTGTGTGGTCTGTCTCTTTTAGTTATGATGGTCAAAATTTAGCTAGTGCGAGCGAAGATAAAACCATTAAAATATGGGATATTGTTAAAGGTCAATGTGTTAGCACCCTGCCAGCCGATGAAAAAGTGTATGCCATGACTTTCAGTCCCAATGATCATCAAATCTTAATAAGTAATTGTTATGACAATACCGTAAAAATATGGGATATTTATCAAAAAAAGTGTCTCAAAACCTTAACAGGACATGCGCGTACTGTCTTGTCAGTGGCTATCAGTCTTGATGGTCAAATCTTAGCGAGTAGCAATGAAGATGAGAAAATAATGCTTTGGGATATTAACACCGGCAAACCTCTGATGACGCTGATAGTGCCAAGACCTTACGATGGCATGAATATCACTGGTGTGAGTGGGTTAACTGATGAACAAAAAACTGCACTGAAAGCGTTGGGGGCGTCCTACGCTCCTTTGAAATAAAACAGAAACGAATTCGTTGTGCAGGCTCATTTCGTTGCAGGACGCTCCGCGTCAATACCATTAAATTAAGGGCAACCATAAAGGATTGCCCCTACATAAAATGCGGTCCTCTGTAGGGGCAATCCCTTGTGGTTGCCCTTAACTTAATGGCAGTGACGCAGAGCGTGGGAACGATAAAAATCGGGTAAGTTGTTACCAACGGCATTGGCGCATTAAACCGGAGCTTGGGAACGATAAATTGACGCTTGCTCCTACGCACCACAATCATACGCCATAAATAAAGGTGCGTGGGACGCACCCTACACTTGCTGTTTTTAAATTAAGGGCAAAGTGACGCAAGTCAATAAATACGGGGCTTTGAGTATTTTGATGGCTATTTTGAAATCAAGGGTAAAATGGCGTAAGTCAATAAATACGGGGCTTGAGCGTTTTTAGGCTCACGAGGGCAACCACAAGGGATTGCCCCTACGATGGTTGCCCTAAAGAAATCCGAGAATCTTTATTATTAATGGTTAATCGCTTGAGCGTGATTTTACTCAAATATAAACCACAACATGCCCCTTGAGATGGCCCGTGTACTTACCATTGCCGTTGACATTCACTTTGCCGTTCCCCGGCTCCGAGTCGAAGTACGCTTCTCCATTGTCATTCGTCAGGACGGCTGGCATAACGCCACGAAGCAGTCCGTCAAAAGTAAGCGATACTCTTTGATTTATGGCGGGTTCGCCAGTGCTGTTGTGTCCTTAATGGCTAAAACTTTTCCAAG
>JBDLJY010000416.1:0-5254 GCA_039714115.1 Pseudomonadota bacterium
GCGACAGATCATGCCTAATGGATGATCTGGATCGGGTGCCATATCGACGATTTTGCCATCGGTGAGTTTTAATTCTACCCAACAGCCTGCTGGGCATATTCCACAAATACCTTTTTTTGTATCCATATTAAAATAGTGAAATAATTGTCGTGATAAGGATAACGAGACGTTAATTCTAATTCAAAGTGAGGAACAAAAATGCCCCATTTCTTAATTATTGCAAGCGGAGCCGTAGTCTATCTGGGTATCAAATGGTACCGAACGCTCAAAATTAACCAAGGCTCTCGATCATCTCTTAACCAGTCCAAAACCAAGAAACTCAAGCAATTTCCTCCTAAAGAGGGACTTAACCAACCGGCTGGCGATCTCAGCGACACCGAGAATGCCATTAATCGAGATTTTACCGTCGCGTCGATATCACTGGCTTTGGCAACAGCCGGGAGTTTATTTTATCGACCATTGAGCCTCGTCAGTGTGTTTGGCGTGAGCTATACGATGACACCCATTTGGCAAAATGGCTACCAATCGCTTGCTGAAAAAAAGCAGTTTAACATGACTGTTATTGATTCTGTTGCTGTCGCGGGGTTTCTTCTTACGAACCACTACTTTCTGGCTGCCATAGCTAACTGGTTATTTATTTACGCCAACAAACTGATTTTAAAAACTCAAGATCAGTTCCAAAAAAACATCATCCACTTTTTCTTCGTCAAAAAGCTACCCCGTTCCATTTGGCTACTGGAAGATGGGGCTGAGATCGAAGTTCCATTGGATACCTTGAAGGTTGGCGATATCGTTGTGGTGAATGCGGGGGAAATGATAGCGGTAGATGGCACCCTTATCGATGGTACTGCTTTAATCAATCAGAGTATTCTGAGCGGAGATTCCCAGGCTTTAGAAAAAAGGATTGGTGATCAAGTATTCGCATTAAGCATCGTGCTGTCCGGGAAAATTTGCGTTCAAGTTGACAGGTGGGGAAAGGAAACCGTGGCGGGCCAAATGGCAGAAACGGCTATTTAATGTTCTAGGCTGATGATCACTACAGCCGCGTGGTGGTGACTAAATATTTCGTAATTTAATATACATCATAGCCGTCATTAAAGCATCGTTCAAAGCATCATGTTGACCAAAAGCGGGTAAGTCTAAGTCTTTCAAAATGGCATCAAAACGCAAGTTGATCGGGACTGGGTTAAAAACGTTTTGCTTATAATCATAATAAAGCCCCGATACTTCTATTTGTTCATTCGGTAGTCTAATACCGAGTAGTGGCTTGAGGTATTTGTTTATCATCGCTACATCAAATTCTAAATAATAGCCTACTAATGGGCGAGAGCCGATAAAGTCTAAAAAGGATAAGATCGCGTCTTCCACTTGCAAACCATTTTCTAAGTCACAATGACGTAGGTGATGTATCTTGATGCTGGTTTCGTCTATTTTGCAGCGAGGTTTGATTAATAATTCTAATTTTTGGCTTGTCAGTATCCTATTATTTTTGATTTTGACAGCACCGATAGATAGAATTTCGGCTTTTTTGGGATTTAAATGGCTGGTTTCACAATCAAAACAAATCAAGTCTTCATCAGGTGCTTTTTCAAATAAAAAGGCATATTTTTCGCAGTTGAGTTGGCGGCGATTGTGCCAGTTTTTTAATCGTTTTAACATGGGGATTACATGGGCAACCATAAAGGATTGCCCCTACATATTCGCATTGAAGGTAGGGGCAATCCCTTGTGGTTGCCCTGGTATATTTTGTGAGTTGCTTTAGGTTATTCTATCTAGTTTAAAGTGGTAGATGATAATTTTTTTGAAATCATTGACTATTTTTAGCGCATCTTTTAGTAAATCTCGTTCTAGTTTATTCAATTGGTTGGGTTTTATGTAGTTGTTATAGGGTTCTCCTTGTTTTATATTTTTTAGTTGAAATTGAAGACGTAATGATATCATAAAATTCAGGGCTTCGGTCAAATCGGTGGCAAAGGCGGATTCAAATATCCCGATTTCGGTGAGTATTTTTATACGTTTCATTGTATTTGTCTGGGTTATTTTGTTGGCTAGGGCTAAACTACGGACTCCGTGTACTATTGGAAAAATGCCGCCTTTTTTTATGTCTAATTGGTTTTCGTGTGATTTGTCAACAATAAATCTTGCAAATAAATTTAATGGGGTTTCAAATGATAGGGTGGGTTTGGCAAAATAGGAGAAAAAGGCTTGGTTGTTTTGTAGGTGTTTGTATAGGTATTGTTTGGCTTCTTTAAGTAATGTGATATCGCCTGCTATTGCTTTGGCATCATAAAAAATAGCTAAATCTAATAGGGGTTCTTCGATTATCCATTGAAAAATTTGGTGTTTGAATTCTTTTAAAGAGCGACACCAGGCTGAGTTGTTGACCATAATTTTACCTTGACATGGTGGATAGCCAAATTCGATTAGAGTCTGGGTAAATTCTTCTGTGATTTGTTCTAGTCCTTGATAATTAAAACCATCCCGTAAGATGATGCCGTTGTCTTGATCGGTTTTGAGAATTTGCTCTCCTCGCCCTTCACTGCCCATGATGATTAGGCATGAGTTTTCTAATAGGGCTGGCGGTGCAATGAAGGTATAGAGTTTTTTGAATATTTGCTGATTGAGTTCGTTGATCAGTTGCATCATGTATTTGATTTTTATGCCATTGGCATAAAATGCTTTGATCATGTCCGTCATATTGTGGCTGGCGATTTTTAATTCTTCTTTGTTTTTTGCCCGTTCAATCTGTACAGCAATTAGGCGGGTATGATTTGATAGGTAGCTTAGTAAGTCAATTTGTTCTAATATTCCGATAATTTTGTCATTTTTTTTGATTAATAAGTGTTTAATTGAGTGCCTAAGCATGACTAATAGGGCGTGAAGTAATAAGTCTTGAGGTGATAGGGTAATAAGATTGTAAGAGGCGATGTGGGCAATAGGATGATCTATGGAATAGCGTTGTAATACGATATGATCTCGAATGTCTTTGTCAGTTACAATGCCGATTTTGTGATCCGCTTTGACTAGAATAGAGCTACTTTTTTGATGCGTCATGGTTTGTACTGCTTCATAAACTGAGGTATTTGCTTTAACAAAAACGGGGGGGTTGAGATAAATGTCTTGAATTTTAGCCACCATGAATGAGCTTAGTTCTGTTGTCTTGCGTTGTTCGATAAGATGGTTTAGGCGTTTAGATATGTCTTGATAATAGAATGCTTTAAAAGGTGGGTGATTTTCAATCAGTTTTAAAAAAAAGGCTTTAGGCAATACATAGCAAATTAGTTCTTCATTCACGATAAAGTCGTTTTTGTTGTTGCCATCTAATAATGACATCGCGTCAAAGGAGTCTTGGGAGACGTAGATTGATATGAGTTGTTCGTCTTGTGTTTCTTGGACTATGCCTTTGATTATGATGTAAAGCGCATCGGGTGAGCTGCCTGCTCGAATGAGTCGTTCTCCTTTTTTGAAGTAGGCTATGTCCATTGCATTGATAACGGTTTCAAGCGCGGATGCTTTTAGTTGATCAAAGGGGGGGATGTTGGAAATGAAGGTTTTTTGGTCTAATAGGCTCATAAAATTATCTCATTGTTCTTTGCTTCGCGCATTCTCTTATACACAAGTTTTTTAAGGAGTCCAAGTTTTTCGGCACGTTGACTTTCAGGACAGATCAATAAAGACAAGCCGTTTGACTCAGTTTGCAATTGCTCACCAACATCGTTTCTAATTTTCCCACCAAAGTGGTGATAAAATCTCACCACAAACAAAAATTGGTATTAAACCATAATTTCAAGACTGATGGCAAGCTATCAAGGTTGACGCACTTAAACTCCTATAGAAATCCTATTTTTTGAAAAAATAGGATTTCTACAAATCTTGTTGCTATCAAGTTACCCCCAAACTGGATTTGGTGTTTAAGCAACTGTTCGTGCAAGACAACAGCCTATTGTTAGACTTACTCAATCAGGTGCTTAGTACCTACTCATACCACACCATGACTACTCTGACTATCCGCAATCCGCAGATTTTGCCAGAGATGATCCACGAAAAGTTCATCATTTTAGATGTTCACGCTGAGGATGAATTCGGGCGTGGTTATGACGTGGAAATGCAAAGCCAAAGTTTTAGTGGCTATCCCCTTCGTAGTCTGTATTACTTGACTAAGCTCTATAGTCAACAATTGGATAGCGGAGCCAAATATACTCAACTCAATGCCGTGTTTGGGGTACATTTTTTAGGCTATCGGCTGTTTCCAAAACAAGAGGCTGGTCAACATTGTTTTGAATGGCGAGAACGCCATCACCCAAAGCTGCGTCTGACCGATCAAATGGCTTTGTTTCTCTTTGAATTACCCAAATTCGATTTGGAAGCGGAAGTGCCATTAAGCCAATGGCTGCATTTTTTCAACTACGATCAAAGGAAAACATCAGCACTACACCCATCCATACAAAAAGCTTATGCCTTGTTACAGCAGATCAGTGCTGACCAAAATGCTCGCCAATTGGCAGAGATGCGGGAACGGGCTTTAATCAATGAACTTTCTATGTTGGCTGATGCCAAGGAAGAAGGCAAAGAAGAAGGCAAAGAAGAAGGCAAGAAAGAAGGCATTCAAGAGGGAAAAATAACAGTTGCCCGTGCTTTACTGGATGTGTTAGATGATGAAACCATCGCTCTAAAAACCGATTTGCCCATCGAAGCCATCAAAGAATTACGAGCCGGCTCTTGTTGAAATATTCCACGTTCCCATGCGGAGCGTCCAGGCAGGCATTCCTTTACATCGCGTGGGAACGATAAAAAAAAGTTGACTGAGTTAGATTTAAATGACAATTGCTTGGAAGTAGAGGTTTCTAAAAAACTCCTACAGAAATCCGATTTTTTCAAAAAATAGGATTTCTACAAATCATCACCCGTTAGTAGTAGGCGATTTATCGCCTACAAGCCAAAAGCCGTTCAATTTCCGCCTCCCTATTCTTAAACAGTCGGAGAATCTTTAATAGCTATTTGAGCTTAATTTAGCCTCATCTCTTATTAATGATTAACTGCTTGAGCGTTCAGGCAGGAATTGCCCCGCGTGGAACGAGAAAAAATCGTATTTAGTCACCTTTAGGTGACTTGAGCTGTTAGACTCAGAATTTATTCTGAGGCTTGTTCTTTTGCCGATGTGGCTTCTTACCGTTTGTCACAAACGCCAATTAGGACTTTATCTGCCTTTGGTGCATTGGCAACGGTTATATTGTATTTGATCGCTCAAATGGTG
>JBDLJY010000417.1:0-5227 GCA_039714115.1 Pseudomonadota bacterium
AGGTGACTTCTCTAATCACACCATAACGTAAGTTTTTAAATCAGGCTTTATTTTCTTTTAGTTTTTGTCCCTGTTTGGCCGACCTAGCCGCACTAATCCTTGTAGTTGTTGTCGGTTTTGACTTATCCATTCTTAAATGTAATCCGTGTAGTTGTGGTGGAGGTACTGGTCCGATCCTACATCCAAATGACTTCAATCCTATCACTCACCGCTTCTCTCTTACCCACCTCATCCCAATCTTTCACCGCACCCCGACTAAAAATAATCAACCATCCACTGTCCAAACTTAGCCGATCCAAATAATCGAGCAGTTGCTCTTCTCCCTCAGCAAGGGCAATTTTGCTATTAAGCTTCAACTCAAAGGCAAAGCGTTCTCCAGCAAATTCAATACACAAATCTAAACGTCCCAAACCAGCAGCGTATTCTCGGCTGATCTGCCCACCGCCATTGACGATGCGTTGTAACCAAGCCATAAATAATAAATGATGTGCGGCTTCAGTATAGGTGCGGCGTTTTGTTATCAGCTCGCTATGTTGCTTATAAAATTCAATATAAGTGTCTAAGAGTTTCTCAATGTCCAATTTGCCATCGGGTTTGACATACCATTGTGGATTGATACCCAGCATCTCTTGTCGAGTAGCCGTTAATTCTCTGGGGATAATTTCACGGTAAATTGGGTTAGCAATTTCTAATCCGATTGTACCCTTGCGGATTAAACCCAAATCTATTAAGTATTGTTGATCCTCATTGAGGAAATCTTCCACATTCTCTTCACCGATCAAAATAGATTCAATAATCCTTGCCACTCTCGGCTCAGTCAATTTATCCGCCAGTTGATCCAAATGCACATCCCGTCGCTGAATTAAAATTTCAGCGGCGTTATCGACATCTGCTTTAGTCACTTTCTTTTTCCAATCAATGGCTTGTTCATCAAAACCTAATTCTCGTCCCAAGGCGTTGACTAACCAAGGTTGTCCGCGAGTTAAGTGATCAATTTGTTGTATTGCGGGATGAGTAAAGGTTTGCCCAGTGTCTGTGGTATGTTGAGCGTATAAATCTTTAATCTGTTCATAAGTGAAATCCTTGAGTAAAATGGATTTCTCTTTAATGTTAAATGCAGAACCGCCCAGAATATGACGCTTTGAGGCATCTGAGTAAATCCGATAATCACGGATGTCGCGTAAACCGATTAAACATAAGGCATGAGGGAAAGCGTCAGGACGTTTGTTATAACCAGAGCGTAGTTGACGCAAGACTGAAAGCAGTCCATCTCCAATCAAGGCATCTACTTCGTCCATTAAGACGACTAAGGGTTTAGGTAATTGAAGACACCAACGGGATAAAAATTTGCTAATTCCAGTTTGCATGGAGCGAATTTGAAAACAATTTTCTTGGGGATGGAGACTTTTTTCCAAATAAATCTGTGCATTAGTTTCAAATTCACTGATGATTAACTCATTTACTGCTGCAATATCATTACGCAGGGGTTGAGCCGCTTCTATATTGACATATAAGGCAATATACTTTCCTTCCTCATTCAAATGCTTCATCAATTGCAACATTAAAGTGGTTTTGCCTGTTTGACGGGGGGCATGTAATATGAAATAGCGTTCAGCATCAATTAATTTTTTGAAAGTGCTGAATTTTGGTGGAATCATATAATGCTTTCCTGGTACACAAGGTCCAGCAGTGTTAAAGGTTTTCACTGTTCTCTCCTAAAGGATGGATATAAAAAATATCAACTATAACATAAAAAAAAATGAAACAACTTAACTTATTTATAAATACAAAAATACCTCATTCATTTCCTTTTGTGTGAGTGGCGATAAATATTTTTACAGATATACTTGTCCAGAAAAGTTTTGTCCTAGTTTTAAACCTCTGAGGTTTGGCATCCCGCCACTTCGTTTGGGCTAAAATTTATCTGGATACTCGTGCGACCGCTCAGGGTCTATTTTGTCACAAAATCCAGCGCTTTTAAAACTTTTACCAGAAAATCATAGCTTTTAGCGTCAGGTATGTTAATTTGTCAAAACAAAAACAATAACTACACGGATTGTATTTAAGAAAGGATAAGTCAAAACCGATGTTTTTTAAATCGCCTTATTCGGGCTCCAATTCCCATACCATCCATTTAGTACAACGGATTAGGGGAATAAACGGATTGAATAATGAAGATTATAACCCAAAAAGGTTAATATTCCTTAAAAAAAATCCTATCCCCTAATCCCAAGCCAGTTTGCAACCCGTCAAAAAACTTTATTTTTGGGGATTGAAAAAGTTATCGACAACCCCATTTTTCAGACAGCATTTATTCAGGAGTGCAAGGCGTACCTTGCACGGCAATGCCATTAAGTTAAGGGCAACCACAAGGGATTGCCCCTACATAATATAACGGTTTGTAGAGGCAATCCTTTATGGTTGCCCGGTTTATCATACTGGCATTGATCTTGCCCGGGACAATAATTAAATTATGCCAATATCTACAATCCAAGCCCTAGTAAGTAAAACGCTTTAAAGCTCAACTATCTACTTACCAAGACAGCAACTACAACAAAACCCAAACCCGCACCGACTTCATCAACCCCTTTTTTCAAGCTTTAGGTTGGGATGTCCATAATGAAGAAGGCTTAGCAGAAGCGTATCGACACGTTGTCCATGAAGATACCCTCAAAATCGGACGAGCCACCAAAATGAACAGGGATTTCTTACCCGATTACAGTTTTCGCGTAGGCGGAGTACGCAAATTTTTTGTCGAAGCCAAAAAACCGTCAATCAATCTGAAAACGGATCGAGAACCCGCCTATCAATTGCGCCGCTATGGATGGAATGCCAAATTATCCTTAAGCATTTTAACCAATTTTGCCGAATTTGCCGTTTATGATTGTCGTGTTAAACCCCAAAAAGATGATGCCCCCAGCGTGGCCCGTTTGGCAAGGCGAATTTGAGAAATATGCCAAACAAGCTGCGATAACTAAAGGCGCTATCGAAGTCGATGCCATTAAGTTAAGAGGGCAACCATAAAGGATTGCCCCTACATAATATAACGGTTTGTAGGGGCAATCCTTTATGGTTGCCGGTTTATCATACTGGCATTGGCTATCGAAGTCGATGCCGCCTTTTTAGAAGAACTCTCACAATGGCGAGAAAAATTAGCACACCATCTCATTTCAAATCATGCCAGCTTAACGCAACGTCAACTCAACTTAGTCGTTCAACAAACGATTGATCGCATTGTTTTTCTGCGGATTTGCGAAGATCTGGGGATTGAAGATTATGGGCGTTTATTGAGCCTAACCAACGGCACCCAGATTTATAAACGCTTATTGGCGTTATTTTATGAAGCTGATGATCGTTACGATTCGGGCTTATTTTAAGGCGGAAAAGGGGCGTGAGAAGGCAGACACTTTAACCCCTACTTTAAGCATTGCTGATGAACTTCTCAGGGAGATTATCAAAAATCTCTATTATCCCAATAGCCCTTATGAATTTTCAGTTTTACCGGCGGACATTTTGGGGCAAGTCTATGAACAATTTTTAGGCAAAGTCATCCGTATGACTTCCAAACATGAAGTTGTTATTGAAGACAAACCCGAAGTCAAAAAAGCCAGTGGCGTTTATTATACGCCCAGCTATATTTTAAATCTGCTGCCTCAAAATCATACCTGCGAGGAGACCAAGAAGTACAATATCGAGAGTTTGGAAAATCAAGTCAAGCTATTGATCAACTATTTTTCTGTCTTTGAAATCGCTTATGGTCAACATTGGACTTTATGCCGGACGTGGTTTGCAACCCCGTCCGTAACGTGAAATTTGGCGTGCCTTCGTAGGGGCGGGTTGCCCTGAAACGTCACGGACGGGGTTGCAAACCCCGTCCGGCAGAGTTATTCCGCATAATTTATACTTTCTAGCAGTGATGCTATGAGCCTAAGCAATCTTTAAGTTTTTAATTCATACAATAGAGATGTTCAAGAATAAGGGTATGACTTGTCGTTATTTAACGCGAAATGCAAGTTTCATAAAACAGTTATTTTCAGATAAATCCGGTTATTTCGATTTTATTTTAAAGAAGTTTGAGGAGTTATACGTTACTTCGCCGTTTGCAAACCTGCGTGGCGACATAGACGCACGCTCCAAAAAAAGAGGATAAATTTTATGCAAAATCATGGTGATGATTATGATCTACATGAGGAACACGATTTATCATCAATGAGAATCGTAGAGAAGGGATTTGATCCAACCTGGCGGGATGAGGTTCTCGATCCTGTGGCTATCGAAATTCCTTTAGTTTTTCCATATGATACTCCGCCTAATGGTAAAATCTGGATAAAAAGTAAGCCAATCTTTCGGGAAATGGTGTTTAAAGAGGAATATAAACACGAAAAACATAGATGGGAAACATCTATCCTCAAAAGATCAGATATGATCAATTATTACACTGCTACCGATGGTAATGGCAATGTTATACCGCAGGATAATCCCGCTTATGACGTTTGTTTTCCGCCTAAAGCATGGATGAGTGATACGATACAAGAACGCTGCATGATGCTTGCTGCCGCTAAACTGGCACGGGGAAGGGTTTTGGTGGGCGGATTAGGGCTGGCTATTTATCCACAATTGGTGTTTCATCTGCAACGCCCAATCGAGTCCATTACTATCTTGGAACAAAATGCGAATGTAATCGAATTGGTTCGAGAGCCTTGGCAAAAACGTCTTAATAATTTGCAAAAAGAGCAAGTTATAATTGTAGAAGGAACGATTGAAGACTATTTGCAGCAAACTGACGAAAGTTTCGATACCTTTTATTTTGATACTTGGGAAGATTGCGATCCTCGCTTTCTCCCCCATGTCAATTATCTGATACAATTGGCGTTGTCCAAATGCACGCCTACGGGGCAAATTCAATGTTGGGGTTATGCCCAGATGGTAGATACTTTTGTCGAACATGCGCTGGCGCATGTCAAGCACAATTTTCCATTTAAAGATTTTCATCTTGATCCGGGGATGGAAAAGTTTTCGCAATGGTTAGAAGCACAAGGCGACACGACTCCGTCTGAAGAAGCTATAAAAACTGTTGCCCGTGAAATCGCCTTGACAACGGTTAAATCGCAGCAAGAGTATAATCGGGATCGTTGCTTTACCCCGTTTGCCGTTTCCATGAGTGATGCACACATTAAGATGGCGATGTCACGTAAATCCCAAAGCTGAAGCTTTGGACTCCAAAATC
>JBDLJY010000418.1:0-5225 GCA_039714115.1 Pseudomonadota bacterium
TTTTTAAAAACGGTCAAACGTGAGACTTATCGCTCATTGCTTAATTGAGCTGATCGAAATACCAGTCAGGCTCGCTTTCACGCTAAATAAATGACCTCCGAGCTGCGCGTTAAAAATCCTATTTTTTGAAAAAATAGGATTTTTGGAACTAATGTAGGGTGCGTCCTACGCACCGTCTTCGGCACCATTTAAAATAATTAATGGTGCGTGGGACGCACCCTACGCTTGCTAAAATGATTTCATCATATGAGAATTTTTTAACACTTGTTCTAATAGGGCGTGTGTCTATGATTCAGTTTTCCGACTATTCTGGTATTCCCAAGGAGTTGTTCAGCTTCTTGAAGATTGAAGTGTTTTTGCTCCAAATAGTGATGAAACGAAGTAACTACGCAAAGCGACGTTCAATTGTTCAATCGCTTTTTCAATCACTTCCAGTTGGTGAATAATAAAATAGCTTAGCTCATTTGCTATGTTTCAGTGAAGGCTGTATCAATACGCTTATGGGGACTACACCATCCGGTGATAAAATCCATCACTTCTAATACAACATCTTCATAGTCTTCGTCCGTCGCGCGGAATCTTTCAAATTCTGCTAGAATACTCTCCTTCGAGTATCCTTTACCCAGTAAATCTTTAACGATTTGTTCCAATTTTTCTATGGGGCTATTTTTTTTATTTTTGACAAACCGATAGCTGATAAGCTCATGGGAATATCAAAAAAACTATTGACATTTATGAGGCGATTATGGAAAAGCTTAGCATCAAAGAGGCTTCGGAGCGATTTGGGATGTCGCGGGCACGGCTCTATAAACTCTTGAATGATGGCTTAATAGCAGGGCATTTATCACAGACAAAGAGCAAAAACGAGATGTCATGGGTGCTTGCAAACAGTTTACGCACATACCTCAAAAATAGGGATAGAAAGGGGGGGAGGCCACAAATACAGTGCAGGCATGATGATTATGTACCCGCAAAAATAGCGGCTAAGAAATCAGGCTACGCTTTAAGACATGTCTATTACCTTGCTAAACGGGGCAGCATAGCCTCTAAAAAAGGGGAAGGGGGTGTACTTGTGTCTTATACTAACCTGTTGAATTATAAAAATAAAAATACTATAGCATCGGCTTAACATTCAACACGAGGCCCTGATGAAAAACATCAGTAAATACTCTGATGAATTTCAGGCACTTGGACTGCTCAGATTTGAAAACGACGCAGTGAAAATTGAAGGTCAACGCGGGACAAAGTACCACAAGTATGCTCTTTTAAATGAAGACCAAGCCGTCTTTGTGCTCACCCTTTCCCGCAACACACCAGAGGTTGTGCAACTTAAACTCGACTTGACAATGGCGTTCAAAAAGACTCGTGCTCAAGGCACACAACCAGAGCCACAACCGTCATCGTTTTTCCCCATCCCTGACCCCAAACTGGCTAACGAGCTACTGGTAGCCAACGCCGTCGCCGACATGCTACGGATGGACGATAGTAGCCGCCTAAAGATGACGCTCAAACTTTGTCAGGAGTACCAACTGTCAACGGCTTTCCTGCCGGATTATGCCCAGGAACGCCCCGGAAAGGCGATCACGGTATTGCTCAAGGAGCATGGCAGCCAGCTAAGTGCCAAAACGGCTAACAACATCCTGATTGAGTTAGGCATCCTCGAAATCCAATCGCGCTCCTCGACAAGCCAAGGCACCAAATATTTCAAGTGCCTGACGGAGCGTGGGCTAGAGTTCGGCAAAAACCTCGTATCACCGCACAACCAGCGTGAAACACAGCCGCACTATTATCTAGATCGGTTTCCAGAATTGTTAGATCGGATCAACGATTATCTCAGCGGCGCAACGGTTATGGGAGGTGCGGCATGAGCGACGTTTTTTAACCGAGGCGCTAAACCTCATGGCGAAGAGTCGGCTTGAATAAGCGTAGGGTGCGTCCTACGCACCGTCATCGGCACCATTTGATTTTAAATATCTATAGGGGTGTTCGGCAAAACAGTTGATGCCGGCGCGTACTGCTAATGCGGTTAAAGGTGCAGTTGCGCCTATTGTGGTACGCGCTCCAATACCGATTATGTTAATGATTTCATTTGAAGACATGAATGATTCTCTTGGTAATGTAGGGTGCGTTCTACGCACCGTCATTGGCACCAAATTAATGGTGCGTGATTAATGGTGCGTACCCTACGCATATCTATTATACATTTTACTTTGGTGTTACAGACGGCGGCAGTACAGTTGTAATAAGGATAGTTGCCTTTCCTTTTTTGCCCTGACTGAGTTTGTCGTATCGTTCTTTCATTTTTTCCATTAACTGAATGGAACGCACTTGAAGTTCTGGATCAGCCTTTCTGAGTTTATCAGTGCCATGCCTTGATTTTTTATATACTTTGTTTTTGCCCACGGATGAGATTTTCTTTTGAATCTTGCGGACATCACTAGAATGGATAGGCAATATACATCCCTCAATATACATAGTTTTATGAGCACGATGAATTTGAATATATGTTCGGTGCCCCGTTTCTGAGAGTTCTAATCGCCAGCCTTTTGAGCCGTCAGTTCTCACTTTGAGTTCGTATTTTCCGTTTCTAATACGACTTTTGGATGACTTGGAACGTCCTTTGCTATCTGCCCTCCAAAGCAATTCGTAAGTGTCGCAAAAAAATTCCCACGTTTGCTTGTCATTAAGTAGGTATAACTTCCCCCAATGTGTCGTTGTCGATGATCGACATAAATATAAAAAGTTCCATGCCATAATTGCTTCCTTCTGGATTTGTCCAAAAATAATTGTTGAGCAGGTAAATGACACCCTTCCTACACTCGCTGAATGGTAACAAAATACCGTTGTCGAACCCAAGTGGTCGATTGAGGGCAATGCCATTAAGTTAAGCATAAATTTATATTAAGTGATAGAGTACAGCTAATGTGAGACACCTCGGTAAACAAAATTTTACTCTCATTTTTAAAATAGCTTTAAAAAAATAAATAGGATTTTTGGGAGTTGGTCATGTAGGGTGCGTCCCCGAAATCGGCACCACAAGAAATAATATATAATTAATGGTGCGTCTTTATTTGTGCCCAGGACGCACCATCTGCTTGCTAGGCAAAGGATTCATTCAAAAGTTCTAAATATTCTTGGGGCATTAACTCATCAGGGAGTTCGGCTTCAAGTGGTAGTCCATCATCCCATCCAGTATTTATCAAATAGCGAAGTAAACCATTGTAATGTCCTACAATTTCTTTCGCGATTTCTGGATTGTCATCTTTGTATCGAGACCATCTTCCCACTAGATGAACTAAAACCGTTCTAATATGTTGTATGTCATCATCTTTTAGCATAATATGACCTATTTATTTACTGACTTTCGTTGCACATTTTTCTATCATTGCTGAAATATAGTCCTCTAAAAAACCATTTTCATGAGGTAAATTAACCCCACATTTTCCCCAAAACGTCGCACAATTGTAAATGTTTGGTGGAAAAGGCACATCCTCTTTCGGTAGCCTATAGAGATGTCCTCTACCCATCTTTTTAATTTCTTCAAGGATATTGAGGTAGGTTTGTGGTTCTACTGGAACTGTTAACTTATATAATTCAAGTTCTTTTCTTTTTGGTTTATTATAGAAACCGCTGGCTACTTTTTCAAAAAGCTCTGTATCATCCGTCAATTGTCCCGGAAATGCTTCCCTATTTCTGACTTTACTGTATATCTCTGTCAAATTCATTTCTTTGGTAATAATAGGGCCGAAACCATATATTTTCTTTCCATCTACGGACAATCCAACATGTCCCGTCGCTATTAAAGGTTGATCTGGCGGTGCTAATCGTCTATTACCTTGGAAGGCATAAATTTATACTTCTTCCTTTTGGTTCAACATGTTTTTCGCATTTATGGGCGGCTTTTACTTGGTCATAGGGTGCGTCTCCCTTGACTTTCGCCTCAAGGTAAGTTTTTGCTTCTAATGTCAATGCAACGTCCTCCGACGTATCGAATCAGCCACATCGATGGGCGCACAATGGTGCGTGGGACGCACCCTACGCTTGCTCATTTTTCAAATCACCTTAAAAATACACGAGCCTTGATTTTATTAGGCTCTGCCTTTTTACTCTCTTTTTTTTAAATCACCTTAAAAATTACCCTCATTTCTAAAATAGCTTAATTTCAATTCATATATTAGGTGATAGAGTACAGCTAATGTGAGACAACACCAAATTTTACTCTAAAAATAGCTTTAAAAAAATATTATTTTTGGGACTTGGTCATGTAGGGTGCGTCCTACGCACCGTCATCGGCACCATTTTAATGGGGCGTGGGACACACTCTACATATTTATTTTTTATTTAGGTTTGACAAGCGTTTTTTAATTTGGTAGCCTCCCACCCAACACAGTCTAACTATAGTTAACCACATGGCTACATTAAAACCTATTAATATTTTTGTCGATGTTGATGACACCTTTGTCCGTAGCTTTGGCTCTAAGCGAATTCCAATACCTGCAACGATTGAACATCTAAAAACTCTCAAAAAGCAAGGTGCTAATCTTTATTGTTGGAGTTCTGGCGGTGCTGATTACGCTCAAAAAAGCGCGGCTGAATTTTCCATTGCCGATATTTTTACGGCTTTTCTCCCTAAGCCACAAGTCCTGATTGATGATCAAAATATCAATGATTGGAAAAGACTTATTCAAGTACACCCCTTTTCATGTACTCAGCAAACACTAGAAAACTATCAAGTGGAGCTTGAAGGACAATAAAATGATTACTTAATAATTGATTCTAATGGCTCCATGCTTTTCTGGCTCGTAACCATCAGGCCAAACAGTATTATTGTCAAAAATAGCCCCTTCTAATGATGCTTCTTCTAACCGACGGCAAAGCATGACAGTACCTTTCAAATTAGAGCCTTTGAAAACCGCACCAAAAATGTCTGCCTGAGCCAAATCAGCACTTTGAAGGTCTGTCTCACTAAAATCAGCAAAGATAGGTGCTGACTTATTGAGTTTGCAATTTCTCAAGTCAGCATACCTAAAATCGGCTGTCATACATTGTGCCTCCGTTAAGTCAGCTTTAACTAAATTCGCATGAGACATTAAGGCACCTCTTAAGTTTGCTTTTCGCAGACGGGTACCGGTAAGGTTTAAGCCTTCTAAAATGGCGCGATGTAAATCTAAACCATCAAGCACAGAATTTTCTAAAGTATCTGAGTTGATTTCTACATCACGCCC
>JBDLJY010000419.1:0-5218 GCA_039714115.1 Pseudomonadota bacterium
GAGCTTTTTAAACAATGATAACTAAACGTGATCAGTCTCACGGACAATGGACTTATGCACTAGCACTGTTCTTGTTTTTAGTACCCGTAGCCTATGCTAGCGGGGGAGAGGCGGCTGAAAAAATAGCAAACGCTTTTTTATGGATCGCCGTCCTGCTGTTATTGGCAAAAGTTGCCAGTTTGATTGAAAAAGTGGGGCAGCCGGCGGTACTAGGCGAATTGGTCATGGGCGTTGTGCTAGGCAATCTTTTCCTCGTCGGCATAGGGATATTCGAGTCTGTCAAGCATAACGAGATAATTGCGTTTCTTGCTGAATTGGGTGTAGTGGTTCTATTATTTCAAATTGGTTTAGAATCCAAACTCGAAGAAATGCGTGAAGTCGGGGTGCGAGCCTTTTGGGTTGCCGTTGTCGGCGTGGTAATACCTTTCGGGCTTGGATATCTAGTAGGCGTATGGCTCATGCCCGGACTTAATTCAAATGCCTACTTATTTTTGGGTGCCACCCTCACGGCAACCTCCGTCGGAATCACTGGTCGGGTATTCCGTGATTTAGGCAAGCTGCGAACAAAGGAGGCACAGATTGTCTTGGGGGCTGCCGTCATTGACGACGTCATGGGATTGATCATTTTAGCAATAGTGTCTGCGATTGTCACGACAGGTGCCGTCAGTGTCGGCGCAATAAGCATGATAACCTTAAAGGCTATATTATTTCTTATCGGTGCCCTCTTTTTGGGACGCTTGTTGGCACCTTGGATAGGGGAAGGATTGTCTCGGATTCATACCGGGATCGGCATGAAGTTTACCATTGCCATCAGCTTTTGCCTCATTTTCGCCTATCTCGCTCATTTGGTTGGGCTTGCGCCCATCGTGGGTGCTTTTGCCGCCGGCTTAATGCTAGAACCTGTTTACTTTAAGCGTTTTGAAAAGCCCGCTATTAATAGTGACATAAAAGCAGCGGTGGCAAACGCCGACGACGAAACCAAGAGCAAAGTGAAAAATGTTTTGAAGCGTCATACTGAACATCATTTGGATAAATTAATTGCCCCTTTGGGGCATTTTTTAGTGCCCTTATTTTTCATAGTGATCGGGCTACAAGTCAAGTTAGAAACTTTGTTTGATCCAAAGATACTGGGCATTGCCTTGGCGATTACTGTTGTAGCGTTTATCGGTAAAGTGGTTGCTGGTATTGTGGCAGGACCGGTCAATAAATATGTGGTTGGCTGGGGAATGGCGCCTCGCGGCGAAGTTGGGCTGATTTTTGCCATGATAGGCAAGCAGCTTGGAGTGATCAATGAAGAACTGTTTTCGGTGGTTATTATCATGGTGATTTTGACCACGCTGCTGACACCGCCGATTTTGAATTATTTATTACGCAAACAGGACGGGTAACGTCATATTTGGAGTCCAAGCCCAAGATAAATCTTGGACTCCAAAATACTTAAACTTTCCGCCAACTCGTCCCTTGCGCCCCATCTTCAAGTACTATCCCTTGCTCTTTCAAACGGACACGAATCTGATCCGCCCTTGCCCAATCACGGCATTTCCGAGCCGCCTGACGCTCAGCAATCAGTCGCTCAATCTCCTCAGTCTCCTGCTCCGTGCCTTGCAAGAATGCCTCAGGATCGGCTTGTAACAAGCCCAATATCCCCCCCAAACGACGCAACTCGCCGCCCCATCGCGCCGCTATTGACAAATTATCTATGCGTATCTTATTGATTTCATGAGCTAAATCAAATAAAACCGCCAACGCTTCAGGCGTATTAAAATCATCATCCATCGCCGCATTAAAGGGTAGACTGTAACGCTCATTTGGTCCAGACTTCGGGAGATCGGATAAACCCCGTAGCGCCGTATAAAGGCGGGTTAAAGCCTGTTTAGCCGAATCTAACTCTTGATCAGAATAATTCAAAGGGCTGCGATAATGACTCGTTAAAATAAAATAGCGCACCACTTCAGGCTGATACCGTTCCAATACTTCGCGCACCGTGAAAAAATTGCCCAAAGATTTGGACATTTTTTCATCATTGATACGCACAAAACCGTTATGCATCCAGACATTAACAAACGGCACCCCCGTTGCCCCTTCCGATTGAGCGATTTCATTTTCATGATGAGGAAATTGCAAATCCATGCCGCCACCGTGTATATCAAAATGATTGCCCAAGCACCCTGTAGACATAGCGGAGCATTCGATATGCCAACCCGGACGTCCTTGCCCCCAAGGAGAATCCCAACTGGGTTCACCCGGCTTAGCCCTTTTCCATAAGACAAAATCTAAGGGATGTTGTTTAGACTCATCCACCTCTACCCGCTCCCCGGCGCGTAACTCCTCTAGGCGCTTGCCCGACAAATTGCCATAATCCGCAAAACGCTGGACGGCGTAGCACACATCGCCATTATCAGTAAGATAAGCATAGCCGTTCTTCAATAAACTTTGTATCATCGCAATGATTTCGGGAATAGACTCCGTAGCGCGTGGCTCGATATCGGGGCGTAACACGCCTAAAGCGTCCGAATCTTCGTGCATCGCCTGAATAAAACGGGTGGTTAATTTATTAAAATCTTCCCCGTTGTCATTGGCACGCTGAATAATTTTATCGTCTATATCGGTGATATTACGCACATAAGTCACCAAAAACCCTAATGAACGAAAATAGCGCACAACGACATCAAAGACAACCATCACTCGCGCATGTCCGACATGGCAATAGTCATACACCGTCATGCCGCAAACGTATAAACTGATCTTGCCCGGCTCGATGGGGGTAAAAAGTTCTTTTTGCTTAGTGAGAGAATTGTATATAGTGAGCATATTGAAAGACCCTTAGTTTCAGTCATGGGAGACAAATACCCATGACGTTGTAAATTCAACTCGTAGGGGCAATCCCTTGTGGTTGCCCTCGCTTGCGACGTTCAAACCCATGATGGTATCACGAAATTTCTTGTAGGGAGTCCAAAATTTATTTTGGACGAGTGGTTGGAATCGTAGGGATTGGCTCGATACTGTGAATAAGTCAATCTAAAACGTCATGGACGGGTTGCAAACCCCGTCCGGCACAAAATGGAAAAATTGTAATTTAGAAAAACTATACAAATATTTAATTATCAAGCGTAGGGTGCGGCCCACGCACCGTCCCAATGCCAGTAAGATAAACCGGCAACCATAAAGGATTGCCCCTACATAAAATGCGCCTAAGATGCCACGGGGCGGGCAACCACAAGGGATTGCCCCTACCTGTCAAAAATAGTTGCCGGTTTATCTTACTGGCATTGACGCACCGTCCCAATCGAAACCTTTTCTGCGGTGCGTAGGACGCACCCTACACTTGCTTGCACTTGCTATCTCACCGAAGTTAATGCATCCGGCGGACAAGTAGGCTTGATTTCTGGGTAAAACTGGCTGGCACACCAAAAATCCGAGTCAAGTGTCCAACAGGGAGCGTTGCCACGACTGGCAATGGCTAATTGGCACAATAGTGGATCTAGTGTATTCTCTTTCAGATTGCAGTCTTTGAGCGTTTTTTCATTCATGGTAGCAGGTTTACGTTTAACTGTGCGCCCTAGCCCTCTTAACCAGTCAACGACAACGTCTCTCACTTCTGCACTCATCAAATGGGTTTTGCCGTAATAAAACTTGGCGACTTGACAGGGTTCATTGTCATCAAGAACTAATGATATTTTTTCCTGATAAGCAATCAGTAATGCTATTAAAGCAAGTCTTTTTCTCTGTTGAATATCATCCGGGCATTCTGAGGAATCACAGCCTTTACCAGACGCACATAATAAAAAACTTTCATCAAGCAAAAATTGCGTGATTCTTTCAGGTACGACTGGAGATTGTTTTTTGCGTTTTGCTGTTTTTTTTGACATTTTACCGATTTTCCTATTGAGCCGCCAAAACCCGTGCAAACACGTCTTGCATTCTCGCGTCAAAAAATCCGTCTGGCCAATTGGGAATTTCACCGTTTATTGTGACTTCTAAACGTTCTACTATGGAGCCTTCCGCACCACGTCGCACATAATAAATAGCAACATCTTTAAGTGCAATTTTACCTTCAGCAATCCGGCGTTGTAGACGATAAATGACATGTTCACTGTGCGTTTCTACTAAGATTTGTTTGCCGCTATTAGCACCTTCAATGAAAAGATCAGTTAATACGCCGTGCAAACTAGGATTCAGATGAATTTCCGGAGCTTCAAAAATCAGCATATCCATCTGGGAAAAAGTGGCTACCACAATCGGCAGAATTTGCGAATAACCAAATCCTAAGCGGGATATATCTATTTCCAAACCGGTAGCCGCTTCAGTAAACAGGATTTCCATTTGTCCACGTTGGAGATCACTTTTAAACTGCACTTGGTTTGCCAATTTAGCAGTTTTGACAAACCAATGTCGCACATTTTTCCTAACCTCAATATTGTAATCCAAAAAATCCGCAATATTTTCCGCCTGAATACCAATCCAATCGGGTTGAATACCAGATAAGGTATAATATCGCTCTGGGGCAGGGCGGATAGGGCGAATGTAACCCACTTTCAGGAAAAGTTGACTGAGATGAGAAGCACTTAATATATTATTTTTTATCGGTAAACGCTCGTCATTGATACGCCATTCAAGCAAGCTCACCCCTTGTCCTTTCGCCATAGAACCCACTTTGAAATAGAATTTCAAGGAATCAAGTTCCAGTTCAAAACCTATTATAGCCTTTTCTGCCGGCATTCTGAAAACTATTTCTCTGAACTGACGAAACTGCACATAATGAGAATTTAAGTTGAGCACGCCTCCCCCGCTCGGCGATTCAAGGGTTTGTTTAATTAATAATAGGGCTTGTAAAATCGATGATTTCCCGGAAGAATTCTCGCCAATCAAAATAGTCAGCGGAGCTAAATCTAGTGCGCTTTTGCGAAATGCTTTAAAGTTTTCTACTTTTAAACGTTTTAAACGTGGTTTTTCAAGTGGTGTTGTCTCATTCATTGAAAGTTTTCCTTGATGTTCAAGTTTTTTAAAACAACGACGGCACTAATACCCCGCAGGTTAATTTTTCGTTGAGTTTACAAAGACATGCTGGGAATGGCCTCCCCCAAGAAACGAAGTAGTCTCGTAGAGAACTTGGAGATCACTGAATCTTTGCACTCAAAGCTTTACCCCTGATTATTATTGTGCCCAAGTGTATGATAGTGAATCATTCGCAGCAATCCATAAAATCGGCCTTTTCTCA
>JBDLJY010000420.1:0-5127 GCA_039714115.1 Pseudomonadota bacterium
GGTGCTTATTGTCAGACGACGGCATTGTGGGGATTTAATAGTCAACCCCTGTTTGAGGAGGCTATGTTGATGAGTGATGGGACATTAAAAAAGTTATCGACGCAACACTGCTTATGATTAATCTTTGCCAGATTTTATTGGATAGGGCAAAATCGGTGCCGGATAAAACATATATAATAGTGGAGTCTCGTACAGTAAAGCCGCCTCGCTCACCACAAAACTAGCAGACTATCTCCGCTGCAACGGTCAATTTTCCCAAAAGCCGGTATGGAGACTGGTATTCCAGTGAGGGGGAAAATTTTTCAAAAGTGGATGAAGATAGCAACACTTTTGAAGTCAACAGTAATTTTCAGTTACATTATTTAGGAAAAGGATTGCAAGGATTTGGTATTTTCAAAAATGACCCAACATGGGGAGCGTTATTTGATGACATAGAACAGAGACGAAATTCTCTTAAGGGATAACTGGTTATGTGGCTTTGGGATTCTAATATTTCAACGAAAACATAAAGCATATAAACGATATGCCGAATATTGGATGTTGCCAAGGCTTTTCCGGAGGCAAAGTTTTATGCATTTGATATTTCAGAGAAAAGCATTGAATTGGCCAGACCGCAGGCGGCGCAGGATGGGGTCGGATGTTGTGTTTGACCATAGCGACATCATGGATTACAATGCGAACCGATCATTTGATGTGATCGTGGCGAATGGGGTTTTTCATCATCTTGATGCTTTGGCGCACACAATAAAATGTGGATGTCCCCTATTTTCGCACATTCTAAAAATGAAAATTAGATTTAATTTTACTCTGACCCCATTTATTTAGAGTTCTTCGGTATCAGTAAAAATTAAATTTCAGGCTTGCGATGAGAAAAGGTGTTTGCCGCCAGAAGAAATGGTTTTGTTGGTGTCTGAATTGTGAGTTGTGTTATCCATCTGTAGTACAACGAATTAGGAAATGAACGAATTAAAAGCTGACGAGCATCCCAAATCTCAACTGCCAATTGTAGATTTAACCACATTTATGGACTGGTTTTAGTAAATTGACTGAGCCGCAATGCCATAGTAGCAGCGTTAACCGCACATCACTTATTAAGGTATTTTTATGACATATTGGCATATGCAATTACACCCCAATGCCCCCAATTTTAATCGTGAAATAGAGATTCTGAAACAAAAGCGGGTTATTGGCTTAGATGAGCCAGAAAGCAAGAAGCAAATCGCTCAATTTAAACAAACAATGCGTATAGGCGATATTGTTTTGATCAAGCTCGGCACCCAGCCGATTGCTTTGGTTGAGGTTACTGGAGAGCATGAATATATTAAAGAGGTGAATCAGGACTTGGACTGGTTTCCACATCGCCGCAATATCAAAGTCATTGCTTTTATGGACGAGCTTAAAAATGATTTTCCATCCCCCAGAGGCACTTTAAAAAAATCTATCAATAGATATACCCCAACGTATCAATATATTAACCAGTGGTACAACAGTGTTATTGCGCCCGATTTAAACCGACAGGGACTTAAAATAAGGACACTGTATATTAATAACTACAAAATGTTCCATAACTTTAAACTCAATTTATTAGATAAAGATAATAAATTGCAACCTGTTACAGTTCTTGCTGGTATTAATGGCAGTGGCAAAACAACGCTTTTGGAATATATAGGCGGTTTTGATACCAGCCCTAAGTTCGACGGAGAAGAGTATATTGAAATTTATTTAAATGGTGAACCATTAACTATTTATAAAGACAGTAAAAAGAAACAGACTAATGGTATTCGAGAATATAAAAGCGGTGTTATTTATTGTCCAGTTGATTTTGGCAATCTCGTCGATTTAGAAAAACAGATTAAAAGCTATATTGATGAGCTGATGTTTGAACAAGACTTTAAAGCCAGTGAGGCTTACAGGGAGTTACGTAATAATATCGGTGAAATATTTGCTGAGTTAAATTTAGAAATCAGTTTTAGCGGGTTGGATAGAAACAAAGATATTTATTTTGAAACTCAGAATAGTGAACGTTTTGGTATTGACGCGCTTTCTACAGGGGAAAAGACTCTATTGACGAAAGTGCTATATCTGTATCTTAGTGAAATTAAGAATAGCATTATTCTTATTGATGAACCTGAATTATCCTTGCACCCGACTTGGCAAAATAACATATTGCAACTATATGAAAATTTGGCAGAAAATAATAATAACCAGATTATACTCGCCACCCATTCGCCTCATATATTAGCAAGTGCTAAAAGCAATAGCATAAGACTGCTGAATCTAAATAAAGGCAAAGTTGAAATCTTCGATAGTTTTGACCAAAGCTATGGGCTTGAGTTTAGCAAAATATTAACTGATATTATGGGGGTTAAGCATTTAAGAACACCAAAAGTAGAACAGCAGCTTGGCACAATCAAGGAACTGATTGCCTCGGATGAGTTTAAAACGGATAAATTTAAAAGTTTATGGCAGGCGCTTGAAAAGCATTTAGGTTCAAAGGATGTCGATTTAAACTTATTGAAACTTGAAATGCATCTGAGGGAGAAAAATGTTTAAAATAACAAAAAGTAACCCGCCGGATTATTTTGAAAAGGCTAAGCGGAAGGTTAAACAGCCATTACAGTCTGATGCCTGGAAAGATAAGCATATAAACGTTATCCGAAAAGAACTGCGGGAATATATGTTATTAGAAGAACAGTTTGTTCTTTGTGCTTATTGTGAGAAAGAGATTGACGAAACATCTGAAAAATAGAATATTGATCACTTTAAAACCAGAAATCTATTTCCCAAATTGACTCTTGATTATAATAACTTATTGGTGTCGTGTAATTCACTTGGCAGATGTTCAAATTATAAAGATCAAAATATTGGGTTAGCTGATTATAACAAAATTATTAACCCGGTTTTAGATAATCCTAATGATTTTTTTAATTACCACCTGACGGGTGAAATCTATCCTAAACACAGTTTAAGCCCAAGCGATAAAGAGCGGGCTGAATCGACACTTGAACTTTTTCAGCTCAATCATCGTGGCTTAATTGAAGAACGAAAAAATATTTTCAGGCAATTAGAAAGATTAAAAGGGCAAATAAAGAGAGAAGAAGCTGTTGAATACTTATCGGGTTATAAAAGTTTTATAGAATATATTTATTGCGAAATTGATAAGAGGTAAGACAAAACAACAGCGAACGTAGCCTGGGTTGATTGGTGGATTTATGTGGGTAGCTCGCTTTAGACTACATCACGGCACACCAAGAGGAATTGTCAACGCCGCTCTATCTCTATAGTGAATCCGCACTAAATGAGGCGGTGAGGGCTTACCGAGAACTTTTCCCGGACAACGCCAAGCTCTTTTATTCTTTAAAAGCTAATCCACAACCCAGAGTAGTCCAACATTTGTCGTCTTTAGAACTCGGAGCAGAAATCACTGGGCAACAAGAACTCAAGCTCTGCGTATCAATGGATATATTGGCGGGTGGAGTATCCAAATCAGAGCCATTCCTCACCACCCTTTGTCACAAAAACCCCGCCGCCATTGTCATCGAATCTGAAACCGAATGGCAAAAGCTTTGGGGGACTAAACATGGCGGGTGGCACTCAATTTGGGCTAAGCCCGCAGCAGGCACTGTCAATAGCTCAAGCCGCTGCAAGTCTCGCCCATGTCGATTTTTTGGGACTACATTTTTATTTTGGCTCACAAAGACTCACAGCTGCCCCTATCATCCAAGCCATTGATGTAGTTGAATAAATTATTGAACTCTTTCATCAAGCTAATTTACACATAAAAAATATTGAGATTGGACTGGGATGTGGTGTACCCTACCTCGCCAAGGATTCTGCCTTGGATATGTCAGCATTGCGACAACAATTGTCACTTCGATGGCAAAGCGAAATTTGGTCATCAATAGAAATATGGGCGGAGGCTGGACGTGCCTTGGTTGCCAGTGCCGGTTATTTTGTAGCCCGTGTTACGGAAAGAAAGCGTTTATATGAAAAAACCTTTGTCTTTCTTAACGGTGGCTTAAATGCACATAATCCGGGTGTAGGCTTAGGCAGATTTTTTCGGAGCAATCCGGTTTTTTTATTTATTACCTCCGCGCCCAATGATAGCGTAGAATCAATTGATATTGTGGGTAATCTCTGCACATCAGCCGATTGTTTCGGGCAAAATGTAGAGGCTCCAAGACTTGAGGAAGGTGATTTAGTTGTGATTCCAAACGCAGGTGCTTATTGTCAGACGACGGCATTGTGGGGATTTAATAGTCAAGCCCGTTTTGAGGAGGCTATGTTGATGGGTGATGGAACTTTAAAGATGTTACAGGCGCAGCATCGCTTATGATTAATCTTTGCCATATTTTGTTGGATAAAGCAAAATCGGTGCCGGATAAAACTTATATTTATAATAGTGTGACGGAGGGTGTCTCGTACAGCAAAGCTGCTGCAAGAGCTACAAAACTAGCAGATTTTCTCCGCTGCAACGGTAAGCCGGTACTCGCTGCTATCGTTGAAAATGCCGAATTTCTCGTTTATCTTATTTGGGCATGTCTCGCTGCTGGGATTTGTTTGGCTTTTTTGCCGAAAAATCGTCACCTTGGGCAAACCCGTCTATTAATGAATCAAGTGGGTGCTGATGTCTTGGTGACGGATGTGCCTGAACTTCAAGCTTTGTCACTGCATCTCCCCTTTGACGCGCTTGAGACGGCACACTTTGTCGGGCGTGAGTTTGACACTGTGGCACCACATACGCCCGCCTTTATTTTTCAAACAAGTGGAACAACAGGCGAGGCAAAATGGGTAGCTGTCTCGAAGAGTCAGTTTTTGGCAGCGATACAAAGCTTGTGGCGTGCCGGTGGTTTGAATCATGCGATTGATCAGGTGGTTTATTTAACACCGCCGCTGTTTCATTCGTATGGCTTGAGTAGCCTGTTGGAATATACATTTGTTGGTAGCACGATTGCGCTGCCACGCGGCATTTCTCCGTTAGGTGCGGTTGGAGACTTGCGCGAGCCGAATTTTGCTGGTAATATCACCGCAATAGAAGCAGTGCCTTATTTTTATGCACAACTATCTAAATTGTCGGGACTCCGTAGGGGCGGGCAACCACAAGGGATTGCCCCTACGAAGTGGTTG
>JBDLJY010000421.1:0-5121 GCA_039714115.1 Pseudomonadota bacterium
CGGCGAGAACTTGTCTTACACAGAAGCCTTGCCAGAAGAACCATTAGATGGTCGTCTGATTTACCAATATCATGAATGGTTTTTGTCCGTACCTCAAAAAATAGAAACCCACGTAGCTGAGAACCAAGGGCGTGTGGTAGCTCTCGACCCAGGGGTGCGAACATTCCAAACCTTTTATTCGGAATTTATTGCTGGACAAATTGGTTATGACGATTTTGGGCGTATTGCTCGTCTTTGCTTTTACTTGGATGATTTGATTTCTCGTACATCTAAAGCAAAAAGCAAAGCCAAAAGACGTATGAAAATAGCCCAAGCCCGGATGAGAAAGAAGATTAAAAATTTGATCAAAGAAATTCATTTTAAAACAGCACGTTTTTTAGTTGACAACTTTGATGTCGTTTTATTACCTACATTTGAAACTCGCCAAATGGCGAGTAAGTCTGGTCGCAAGCTACGCTCAAAAACCGTTAGAGCAATGCTTACTTGGGCGCATTACCAATTCAAAGCACGCTTAAAAAACAAAGCCCTTGAGTTTGGTAAAAAGGTGATTGACGTGTGCGAAGCTTACACCAGCAAGACTGTAAGTTGGACAGGCGAGTTAAAAAAAGTAGGTGGGTCAAGAGTAATAGAAGCTGGTGGTATAAAAATGGATCGTGATTTGAATGGTGCCAGAGGCATTTTTCTACGATCATTGGTTGATTCACCAGCTTTGATGGCAATATTGCCATAACGCGCTTGTGATGTTTGCAAGCTTTGAGAGATACCTCCCCTTCGGGGCATGTTAATAAATGGCAACGTTTGTTAATAAAAAAGTATCGGAGAATGTTCAACATGTCAAAATTTCGTTTGACGGCGATTCTGTCCCTTATCGGCAGCACACCAGTTATGGCCGCCGATTGTGGCCCTGGGCCCCATTGGATAGATAGCTGCCCAGCAGGCACCTATTCAGTTCCTACCATGTTCGATGTAACAATAAAGGAACAACCCTGTAATGTGGAAGGCGGCTCAAGCCACCATGTGATCCTTCGGGGTGAAACCCAGACCAATAGACAGGCAGCTCTGACAGAACCTGACCATCACATTGATACTGAGATTGTCTCCCTTTCGCTAACGGGTGACGGATACTTCTTTCGCGCTGGTAAAAATGAAGGACTGTCTCAGCAGTCACTGGGTAAAATTACTGAAATGGGTGACCCGAATTGGGCTAGGCTCTACTTTGATATTTTCTTTCAAATAAAGCTTCCTGCCAGCATCATGGGGGGGGCTACATTACATAACAATGACGCTCTGCGTAAGCAATATAATATTGATCTACTGCCTCCGGCAGAGTACAAGCCACCTACTAATGAGCGTTTTATCATCCCTTTGTTTAATCAAAGTAATGCCGAAGTGGCTTGTTTTATAAAGTCAGCACACAAGACATCAGTCACACTCAGCGATGGCAGCTTCACCGCCACGGCAACTAATGGAGTCGTGAACTTGAGCTGGAAAACGGCGGATGAGAGCAACAACGCCGGCTTTTTCGTTTGGAGAGGAGAACTCAAGGCGGGCAAAACCGAATGTGTTCTTGACCCAGAAAGTTATACTGAAGTGAAACGAATGAGTGCCTTGCTGTATAACGACGATTTCGATGCCTCTTATTCCTATGAAGACAAAAATGTGGAGTCTGGAAACACCTACTGTTACGCGCTAGAGGATGTTGATTTAACAGGTAAGAGTACCTTCCACCTGGATGACCTCCCCTCCGCTACCGTGCCGTATTAAACATTTTGGTAGAACTCAATGTTTTTGTTAATTTTTATTTATGGAAAATAAATCAGATATAGAAACCATCCAAAACGTATTGGCTAAAGCCGAACAGTTGTACACAGAACGAGAAATGTCAGACGCGCTTGATGATATGGCAGAGGCTATCAGCCCGCGTTTGCAGGACAAACACCCCTTGTGCCTGACTGTTATGATTGGCGGTTTAATTCCCACGGGGCAACTGTTGCCACGCCTTAATTTTCCGCTAGAAATCGATTATATTCATGCCACCCGTTATCGAGGCGCCACTTCGGGCAGCGATTTGCACTGGTACGCCCATCCCAATGCCAGTTTACAAGATCGCACCGTGCTAGTGATTGATGATATTTTGGACGAGGGCTTGACTTTGCAAGCGATTGTCAAATATTGCCAAGAGGCAGGGGCACAGGAAGTACTGACTGCTGTTTTGGTGGAAAAACAACTCAACCAACGCCCCGGCTTGCAACAAGCAGATTTTACTGGATTAACGGTACCTAATCGTTATGTCTTTGGTTATGGCATGGATTATCAAGGGCAATTACGTTATGTGCCCGGGATTTATGCGGTGCATGGCTTATGAGCAAATTAGCGATTATTGGCGGCACAGGGTTGACCGAGCTTGAGGGCTTGGAAATCACCCATCGACAAATGTTGCATACGCCTTATGGCGAAACTTCTAGCCCCATTATTCATGGCACCTATTGCGGAAAAGCCGTGATTTTTCTAGCACGGCACGGGGCACGGCACACTATCCCACCGCATAAAGTCAATTACCGTGCCAATATATGGAGCCTCAAAGAATTAGGGGTAAAAACTGTGATTGCAGTCGCGGCGGTGGGTGGCATTCATCCTGACATGCAGCCAATAGATTTGGTGATTCCTCATCAACTGATTGATTATACATGGTCACGCGAGCATACTTTTTTTGCTGAAGATTTAAGTCATGTGACTCACATTGACTTTACTCATCCCTATTGTGACAGTTTGCGTAGCCAATTGCTGACAGCCGCCCAGCAAGTCGATTTTAAAGTACATCCTCAAGGCGTGTATGGCGCAACGCAAGGTCCCCGTTTGGAAACGGCGGCAGAAATTAATCGTATGGAAAGAGATGGCTGTGATATTGTGGGGATGACGGGGATGCCAGAAGCTGCTTTGGCGCGTGAATTGGCACTTTGTTATGCCACTTGTGCTGTCGTTGTTAATCCAGCGGCGGGGCGTGGTACTGCACCTATTACGATGGCGGAGATTGAAGCGAATTTGACGGAGGGTATTCGGCAGGTGCGCCAATTGTTGGCTGAAGTGTTCCGCTTTTAACGCTCGCGGAAAATAGGAGTCCAAGATAAATCTTGGACTCCTAGCAAAATATTTATCTATCAGAAATACATTGAAATTGGTGGATAATTAAAATATGAATACCGTAATAGAATTACATAATCAAGCCATGAAGTTATCCCAACGCGCTATGGTAGCACGCCACAACGGTGACAAAGCGTGTGCAGAAACTTTAGCGCGTGAAGCTTTTGAATATGAATTACAGGCGGCGGAGCTGATTCCAAATACAAAAACCTCTGAACCCACTCGTTCTATTCTGTATTGTAGTGCTGCCTCACTTGCCTACGAATGTCAGGAATGGGAAGCCGCTAAACGACTCATTACAAAAAGCTTATCTGGTTATCCGTCTGAGCGAATCAAAGATGAATTAAAAACCTTATCCAAGCGGGTCAACTTTGAATCTTATCTACAAACTCAAGGAGGAACAACGAGGGACAACGAATTACACTTGTTTATGCTTGGGAGTGCGGTGACCTCTGGTACCATTGTTTACGATGAATTTATTAATAGACTTACACCGCTCACGACATTGATAGATAAAACCGCACTGCGGCTTAGAGGTATTGATTATCACAAAACCGGGCTGGTACCGAGTGCTTTTATTCCGGCTTTGTCTATTCTCCACCGAGAGGGCAATTTTGCCATAACCATTAAGCTAGTTGCCACTGAACACAATCTCTCAATGCCAAAACCCCAATCTGTGATTGATGAAATCATGACGGGGATTGAGTTAATTAACGATTTTAATGAAGAGGCTTTGAAAGAATTTATTAAGGCACCGGGATACTATCAAAATTTTTTGGCCTTGACGCACAATTTGGCACCAGATGGCGATAAAATTGATTTTGTCGGGTTGAGCAGTTTAAGAAAAATCGTGAGCTTGACAAGGCTTAGTTCTGAGATTGAACTCTGTTCAACTCAGGTGGATTTTGAGGTGGAACGAAAACCTATTAAAGTAGAGGGTATTTTAAATTATGCTGACAGTCTTAAACCAGAAGTGATTGGATTGACGACTCAAGAAAAGAGTAATTATAAGATTTTCTTGGGGGAAGGCTTGGATGATTATGTGAAACTCTATTTTGGGCGGTGGGTTGTTGTGAATGGTGATTTTGATGGCCACTTCATTTATCCTAAAGACTTACAAACTCTCACTTCCCACCGACTGACGGCTTAGAGCCTCTTGCAGGGGAAAACGCTTTTGCAGGCGCTAGCTATTGCCCTGTCACAAGAAGCCGAAATAAAAAGCGGGGACATATCGGATTGAGCCAGTATGGCTCACTCTTTTAAAGTACGTGTCCCTTTAGTGGACAAAACTTGCCCTTACTAAAAACGGAGATAGAATTTCAATGGTTCCGAAGTTAGATATAGATTCATTGGCAGACGGAATACCGGTAATTGATGAAGAGGCGGTTGGCTTTTATAAACTGAATTGTATGGCAAGTTTCTATAATCAGGGCCATGCAAGTGGCGTTAAACTAAAAGTAGAATATGAAAATGTCAAGAAAACCTTTGAGGTATGTTGGTCTGGGGAGATGACAAGCCAACAAAAAAGAAATTATGCCGACCTTAATCGAGCCACTGACCATGCTGCCTGTGCTATAGCCCTACTACTTATAAAAGAAATGACAGAATTGACTGCAATAGAACAAGCTCGCATAGGAACCAGTGTTGACTACTACCTTATTCCAAAAGCTCAAAATAATAATCTGATCGTGAACCAAGCAACGGCACGTTTGGAAATTTCAGGAATACTTTGTCAAAATGAAAATAATACGGTTGACAGAAGAAAAAGGTAAAGCGTTTAAAAGCAAACAATTTACCTACATTTATTGTAGTTGTTGAATTTAGCAAACCGTGGGTAAAAATCATTAAAATATGAAGCCATGAAGTTATCCCAACGCGCTATGGTAGCACGCCACAACGGTGACAAAGCAAGCGTAGGGTCAATGCCAGTATGATAAACCCTCCATAATCAGGCTGACAAGTATCCAAAACCTGGCAGGT